>CABROZ010000041.1 GCA_902472795.1 uncultured Bacteroides sp.
CGGCGGTTGCGCACGTAAACGATGGCGCTGCCCTCCATGCGGCGCAGGATGTGCAGCAGTTCGGCGGTCTTGTTCTCGGTGTGGCGGACGACGTAGGCCAGATTCTCGCGTTCGAAGCTCATGCGGAACACGTTTTCGCGGCGGAAGTGGAGGCGTGCCTGTATGTCCTTTACCACTTCGGGAGTGGCGGTGGCGGTGAGTGCCAGCACGGGGACGCCGGGCAGCAGGTCGCGCACTTCGGCTATCTTCAGGTAGGCGGGACGGAAGTCGTAGCCCCATTGCGAGATGCAGTGGCTTTCGTCAACGGTGATCATGCTGATGTGCATCTTGCGAAGTTTGGTGCGGAAGATGTCGGTACTGAGCCGTTCGGGCGAGATGTAGAGGAACTTGTAGTTGCCGAAGATGCAGTTCTCGAGGGCAGTGACAATGGCCTGCCGATCCATGCCCGAATAGACGGCGAGCGCTTTGATGCCCCGTTTGCGCAGGTTCTGCACCTGGTCTTTCATCAGGGCTATCAGGGGGGTGACGACAAGGCACAGCCCTTCCTGTGCCAGGGCAGGCACCTGGAAGGTGATGGACTTGCCGCCGCCGGTAGGCATCAGCCCCAGCGTGTCGTTGCCCTCGCTGATGCTGCGGATGATGTCTTCCTGTATGCCGCGGAAGGAGTCGTATCCCCAGTACTGCTTCAGAATCTGGTAGTAGATGGGCGGTAGCATACGGTTGCCGGTCTATGGGTTACGCATGGTTTCACAAGGGCTCAGTTGGGCTTGATGTCTTCGATCTGAAGTTGCACTTCGCCGCGCTTGTGGGTGTTCTCCTCGATGGTGTAGCAGATGTCGAACGAGCGCTTGGTCTTGATGAAGCGCACGTGCGAGCTTTGTCCGAAGGCAATGCCGTTCATCACGTTGTTCGACTTGTTGTCCACCAGTTCCAGCTTGATGTGTTCCTGGTCGCGCCCTACTACCTTGCTGGTGCCGTAGTCATAGACGTTGTGCGTGCAGAATACGGGCTTGGTGTTTTCGGGACCGAAGGGATTGAACTTCTTCAGGTCGTTGAAAAAGCGGGGCGTGATGTCCTTGAAGTCGATTTCGGCGTCGATGTCGATGACGGAGCTCATCTGCTCGGGACGGATGTTCTGCGCCACGAACTCTTCGAACCGTTTGGTGAAGGCGGGTACGTTCTCCACCTTCATCGAGAGGCCGGCGGCATAGGTGTGTCCGCCAAAGTTTTCGAGCAGGTCGCGGCAGTATTCGATGGCTTTGTAAACGTCGAAACCCGATACGGAGCGTGCCGAACCGGTGGCCAGGTCGTTGGTGCGCGTCAGCACCACGGCGGGGCGGAAGTAGATTTCGGTGAGGCGCGAGGCCACGATGCCGATGACTCCCTTGTGCCAGGCTTCGTTGTAGAGGACGATGGAGTGGCGGTCGGCCAGTCCGTCGTGTCCGGAGACGATGGCGTTGGCCTCTTCGGTCATGCTTTTGTCGAGGTCCTTGCGGGTTTCGTTGTACTGGTTGATTTGTCCGGCCTTTTCGAGGGCGGCGGAGAAGTCTTTCTCGGTGAGCAGGTCAACGGCTTCCTTGCCGTTCTGTATGCGTCCCGACGCGTTGATGCGGGGGCCTATCTTGAAGACGATGTCGCTGACGGTGATTTCCTTGTCGGCCAGTCCGCAGACGTCGATGATGGCCTTCAGCCCGACGCTGGGGTTGCTGTTCAGCTGCTTCAGGCCGTGGAAGGCCAGTATGCGGTTCTCGCCCATGATGGGGACGATGTCCGAAGCGATGCTGACGGCCACGAGGTCGAGCAGGGGGATGAGGTGGTGGAACTCGATGCCGTTGCTGATGGCAAACGCCTGCATGAACTTGAATCCTACGCCGCAGCCCGAGAGGTGCTCGTAGGGGTAGGTGTTGTCGAAGCGCTTGGCGTTGAGTATGGCTACGGCGGGTGGCAGCACGTCGTCGGGCACGTGATGGTCGCAGATGATGAAGTCGATGCCTTTCTCGCGGGCATAGGCTATCTCTTCCACGGCTTTGATGCCGCAGTCGAGGACGATGATGAGTTTGACGCCCGTCTCCACGGCGTAGTCCACTCCCTTGTAGGACACCCCGTAGCCTTCGTTGTAGCGGTCGGGGATGTAATAGTCGATGTTCGAGTAGAACTGTTGAATAAACTTATAGACCAGTGCCACGGCTGTGGTACCATCTACGTCGTAATCTCCATAAATCAGTATCCTTTCTTTCTTTCCCATTGCCTGGTTCAGGCGCGCTACGGCCAGGTCCATGTCTTTCATCAGGAAGGGGTCGTAGAGGTCGGGCAGTTGCGGTCGGAAGAATTTTCGTGCGGCGGCAGCCGTCGTAATTCCCCTTTCCACGAGCAGTCGTCCCAGTATGGGGTTAATGCCCAGTTCCCGGGCCAGTGTCCGGCTTGTCTCTGCCTGTTCGGGTGTGATGGGTAAATAATTCCATTTGTGAGTCATTTTATATATTGTTTTTTCTTTTTCCGGTCTCGGGGCCCCTGTGGGGCGGGTGGCAGCTGCATGGAGCCGTCTGTTCGGGAGGCATGGCGGTGCGCTTGCAAAGGCACTCTCTCCCAACAAGCTGTAAAGGTAGGAAAAAAGTATGGAAATGTAGAACTGTTCTAAAGAAAATCTTTCCTGCCTGTGGATTTTAGTGGGGGCAGAGGTGCGGAGGGGCGGGGGATGTATTATCTTTGCGGGCAGAACAGTTTTCCGGTTCCGACCCGACCGGTGAATAACCTCTAAACACTTCATTCATTATGCTTACATTCATATCCTGTGCCAAAACCATGGCTGCGCGTTGTGCGCTGAAGGTGCCTGTCGTGTCCGAACCCCGTTTTGCCGGCGAGGCGCTGCGCACGGCGCTCGAACTGTCGCAATATTCGGCTGCCGAATTGGAGGGGCTGCTGCGCGTCAATGCGAAGATTGCCGCCGAGAACCGCCTGCGCTATCACGACTTCTGCTCCGAGGACAACCGCCCGATGCCTGCCATCGGTGCCTATACGGGGGCGGTGTTCAAACGCATTGCACCTGCCGACTTCACGGCCGACGACTTCCTCTTTGCGCAGGAACATCTGCGTATCACTTCGTTCCTCTACGGGCTTCTGCGTCCGCTCGACGGCATCCGGCCTTACCGCTTAGAGGGTGATGTGCGTCTGGCGGCGAACGGTGGCATCACGATGTTCGACTACTGGAAACCGTTGCTGACCGACGTCTTCATCGACGACATCCGCCGTCGGGGCGGGGTGCTGGTCAACTTGGCGAGCGCCGAGATGAAAGACCTCTTCGACTGGAAGCGCGTCGAATCCGAGGTGCGGGTCGTGACGCCCGACTTTCAGGTGTGGAAGGGCGGACAGCTGAAGACGGTGGTGGTCTATGCCAAAATGTGCCGCGGCGAGATGACGCGCTATCTGCTGAAAAACCGCATCGACTCGCCCGACCCGCTACGCGCCTTCGAGTGGGAGGGTTTTGCCTTTGACGAAGAGCGCAGCACGGCTGACCGCTGGCTGTTTACGATGGGTTGATGCGGAAATCGGTGTGTTACATATTCGGTTATTTTGCTTTCAAAATGTCTGATATTTGCGCTATTTTATGACGCGACATTTGTGCGGAAGTCTCGTTATAGAAGCCGCTCGGGCGAAAAACCTTCATAAATATGCAGAAATACGGACGATGTATGCAAGGAATATGCACTTCCGTGCCCTTGGACGCTTGCACGGTTCGCGCGGATTGCTTGCATCGCTCGCGAGCAACACTTGCACGGCTCGCCTTCCACGCTTGCGCGGCTCGGGGACGTGTCCCGTTTTCGCAGGAAAACCATGCTTCCGATGCCCGGAAACGGTGCTTTCCGGCCGTTTTTTCATCGTCTGTTCGCTGGCCGAAATGTACGGATTTTGCTACTGCGCTGTGCTTCAGCGGGATGACTCCTTCGGACTTCAAAAATCGGCACCGGCCTTGCCGGCGGCCCGAAAAACGCGATTCTGAAGCGTTGGAAAATGCAAAGTGTCACTTTGACATCAGTGATACGAATTGCGGTATTCCTGCGGGGTGACGTCCGTCATCTTCTTGAACAGGCGGTTGAAGTACGAATAGTTGTCGCAAGCCAGCGATGAAGCGATGTTCTTGACCGGCATGTTGCTGGTGACGAGCATCAGCTGTGCCTTTTCAATCTTCTTCTGGTTGATGTATTGCAGCGGACTGATGCCGGTTTCGTGCTTGAAGAGGCGGCTGAAGTGATCCTTCGACAGGCAGGACGTGTCGGCCAGGTCGTCAAGGTCGATCACCTCGTACAGGTGGTTGTGGATGTAGGCGATGGCCGCGCGTATCCGTTCGTCCTTGCTCTTAATCTTTTCCTGTGCCCGCTTGATGAAGTGCGACAGCAGCTGATAGACGATGCCTCTCGACTCGATTTTGTCGCAGATGGCGCGTTGCTTGTTCTTCATCACGTTCTGCAGCAGCGTGGGGTTGTTGTCGTACGACGTCGGGTCGGACTTCGGCAGACGCATGTGCGGATTGATGGCGCAGAGGCGTTTGATGAGCGACAGGTCGAGCTCGGTAGCCGGAATTTCGACGGGCAGGTCCCATTCGTCCAGCATGCTGCTTTCCTGCCGGTGCTCTTCGTATATATGTAGGTAATAGTGGCAGAAGTAGGAGTTGCAAACATAGTTGTGGCTGGTGAAGGCCGGAATGCAATACATGTGGTCGGGCTTCAGCAGGTAGGTACCCGAAGGAAGTTCGATTTGCGCTTGCCCCTCGGTGACGTAGTACAGCCGCAAGAAAGGGCTGTTGACGTTCTTCCAGTTCCAGTCGGCATTGTGGATGGCCAGGCCGACGTTGAGAAGCAACGGATGTAGTTGGTCAATGGTTAAACTCATAGTATATGTTGTGTCTTAAAGTCGGGGTAAAGGTACTTTTTCTTGCCGGATGTTCAAAGGAAAATGCCTGAATAGTACAATGAATTATCGGTTTTGTTACATCGATTTCGGTGAATAGGTGTAAGATTGTCGGTTTTGTATCATATCAGGTCGAAATCGTCCTATCCGGTGTCGAATCTTATTTTGTATTTTTGTGCTATTAAGTTACAACCTTATTCCATTAACCCAAACAGAACATAACTTATGAAGAACAAGATTCTGCTATTCTCGTTACTCTTTTCGGCCAGCGTTGCTTCGGCACAGAGTTATCAGGTACCCGTGTCCGAACAGGACGAGCCGATGATGACCGGCAAATTCGAGCCCACGTGGCAGTCACTGGAAAACTATCAGGTGCCCGAGTGGTTCCGCAATGTCAAGTTCGGCATCTGGGCCCACTGGGGACCGCAGTGCGTCGAAGGCTCCGGCGACTGGATGGCGCGCGGCCTCTACATCGAAGGGTCGAACGAGTACAACTATCACGTGCAGCACTACGGTCATCCGTCCGAGGTAGGCTTCAAGGACATCATTCCCCTGTTCAAGGCCGAGAAGTGGGATCCCGACAAACTGGTCGGATTCTATAAGAAGATAGGCGCCCAATACTTCTTCGCCTTAGGCAACCATCACGACAACTTCGACCTGTGGGACAGCCAGTACCAGCCTTGGAACTCGGTCAACATGGGTCCGAAGCAGGACATCCTCGAAGGCTGGGCCAAGGCAGCCCGTAAGCACGGCCTCTACTTCGGCGTCAGCCTGCACGCCGACCACGCCTGGAGCTGGTACGAAACCTCGCAGCGCCACGACACGAAAGGCCCCAAGAAAGGCATACCCTACGACGGCAAGCTGACCAAGGAAGACGGCAAAGGCAAGTGGTGGGAAGGCTACGACCCGCAGGACCTCTACGCCCAGAACCATCCCTTGAGCCAGAACAGTTGGAACAACGGAACCATACACAGTCAGTGGGCCTGGGGTAACGGCGTCTGCATCCCCACGCAGAAGTACGTCACTAACTTCTACAACCGTACGCTCGACGTCATCAACCGCTACAATCCCGACCTGCTGTACTTCGACGTGACGGTAGCCCCGTTCTATCCCATCAGCGACGCCGGACTGAAAATAGCCGCCCACTTCTACAACCACAGCATGGCCACCCACAAGGGAAAGCTACAGGCCGTCATGTTCGGCAAGATACTCGACGAGAACCAGCGCAAAGCCCTGGTATGGGACGTGGAGCGCGGTGCGCCCAATGAAATCGTCGCCGAACCGTGGCAGACCTGTACCTGCATCGGTGGCTGGCACTACAACACCTCTATATACGAAAACAACAGCTACAAATCTGCCGCCAACGTAGTGAAACTGCTGATGGACGTAGTCAGCAAGAACGGCAACCTGTTGCTGAGTGTTCCCCTGCGTGCCGACGGTACGTTCGACGAGAAAGAAGAAGCCATCCTCAACGAGTTTGGCGACTGGATGAACATTAACAAGGAAGCCATTTACGACACCCGTCCCTGGAAAGTATTCGGCGAAGGCCCCATTGCCGGTGCCGACATCAAAATCAATGCCCAGGGCTTCAACGAAGGATCTTACGGACAAGCCACAGCGCAGGAGATCCGCTTTACACAAACCAAAAAATACCTATATGTCACCGCCCTGGCATGGCCCGAGGACGGTAAAGTCACTGTGAAATCCCTTTCAGCCGGCAACGAACTCTATCCCGGCGAGATAAAGAAAGTCGAACTGCTGGGCTACGGTAAAGTGAAGTTCACCCGCACCTCCGCCGGTCTGGAAATCGAACTTCCCGCCAAACGGCTGAACGAGATTGCGCCGGTGTTCAGGATCAGGAAATAATAAAATCAATCCTCAGACGGAAAGTAGTCGAAGCCGCTTCCCCCGAAAACGAGGGACGGCTTCGGCTTACGGCCTGTCATGCAGTTTGCGGTCAGTTGGTCTGTACCGTGTGGAGTAGCATGGTTTTGTTATTTATGCTTTAATAGTTTGTAGCTGATTTGCTTTTGCGGTAGGAAAAGTCTAACTTTACCTCCGTCACAAACCGAACGTTTCGGAATCTGAAAAAACGCAGTAAAAGATTGTTGTCTGTCATTGTCTGAAGAAAGAAGGAAAACTATACCTTTGTCTTTTAGTAATGCTGTTGCATGCCTTTGCATGGCCTTCAGCCCGATGTAGGGTGGGGAAAAACCGGTCAGGCTGGTCTGTTTGTTGTCGTTTCTTCGGCCTCCGTCATTTAGATAATCAATTAAAATCATTTTTTTATGCAACCCAATCAAGGTTATAAAACGAGAGAATATACTGTGCCTGTTAAACGCTATTGCCAGACACTGAGTTTGAAGAACAATCCGGAGCTGATAGCCGAATACCGGAAAATCCACAGCCGCGAGCATGCCTGGCCCGAGATACGCGAGGGAATCCGTTCAGTAGGTATTCTGGAGATGGAGATTTATATTTCGGGAACACTGCTGTTTATGATTGTCGAAACGCCGCTCGATTTCGACTGGGACTCGGCCATGGAGCGTTTGGCACATCTTCCCCGTCAGGCAGAGTGGGAGGACTATGTGGCCCGCTTTCAGGAGTGTGCTCCCGGCAGCACTTCTTCGCAGAAGTGGAAACTGATGGAACGGATGTTCTATCTGTACGATTGATAAATCCTGAAAACGGCAGCATCGGGGGAAGGAGCACCGCACAGCGGCAACCCGTCACTTGATGCTGCTTTCCCTTATCTCCAGACGGGTGGGCACTACCACCTGTCGGACTGTTTTGTCCCCCTTGATGCGGTCTATCAGCAGGCGGCAGGCGGTTTCGCCCATCAGATAAGTCTGGTGCGAGACGGCCGACAGCTTGGGTTCTACATAGTTGGCGTGCTGTTCGTCGGTATAGCCGATGATGGCCACATCCTGCGGGATGCGCAGCCCGTGACTCTTGATGACTTCCATTGCGGCAAAGGCAAGTGTGTCGTTCATGGCCAGTATGGCGTCGGGGGGCTGGGGCAGTGACAGCAGCGATTCGGTGGCAATTTTCCCTTCTTCGTAATCTATTTTGCGGCATACCACCAGTTCCTTTTGTATGGGAATGTGGTTTTCGCGCAGGGCTTCTAAGTAGCCGTGTTTCCTTCGTCGTACGATGTCCAGATGGTTGGCACCGCCGATGAAGGCCACCCGCTTGCTGCCGTTGTTCAGTAGGTGCTGCGTAGCCATCTGGGCAGAATGTTCGCCGTCGGCCACAACGGTAGAGAACATGTCGGGCAGGCATACGCGGTCGAACAGGATGACAGGCATGTTGATGTCGGCCAGTGCCGCCCAGTGGCTGAAATCGGTTGTCTCCTGCGACAGGCAGGCGATGATGCCTTCGACACGCATGTTGACTAGATTCTCGATGTTCTTCTTTTCGTATTCGTACGACTCGTGCGAGGTAGTGATGATGACAAAGTATCCGTTGGCAATGGCCATGTCCTCGATGCCGCTCAGGATGGAGGAAAAGAAATGGGTGACAATGTCCGGCACGATGACTCCGATGATGCGCGGAGCATTTTTGCGCAGGCTGATGGCGAAGGGGTTGGGGCGGTAGTTCAGCTCCTGTGCCAGCTGCTTGGCGCGGGCGCGCAGGTCGGCACTTATCTCGGGGCTGTCTTTCAGCGCCCTCGACACGGTAGGCACCGACACGCCGAGCTCGCGTGCCAGGTCTTTCAGGGAAATATGTTTCGGGTTTGCCATCGGTGCGGTGTGGGGATTCTTTTCAGTTGCAAAGAAAACACTTTTCGGCTGAAAAGCCAACGAAGCAGACAATTCTTTTTACGTAAACCGTTACGTGGCTTTTTACGACCTTCTGAGAGGGAAAGGACGCAGATTGCTTCTATCTTTGTCTGCATAGATAGTAACCAACTTATTAAATACATCAAACTCTTTAAAAACATTTATTATGCAATACCATGAAATCGGAAAAACAGGGTTGAAAGTATCTTCCCTTAGCTTCGGAGCTTCGTCGCTGGGCGGAGTATTCCATGACATCAAAGAAAAAGAAGGCATCGAAGCCGTGTTCACTGCCATCGAACTGGGCATGAACTTCATCGACGTGTCGCCCTACTACGGACACTACAAGGCCGAGACGGTGCTGGGCAAAGCTCTGAAGGACATTCCGCGCGACAAGTACTACCTGTCCACCAAAGTAGGACGCTACGGCAAGGACGGCGTCAACACGTGGGACTACTCCGGCAAGCGCGCCACAGAAAGCGTTTACGAAAGCATGGAGCGCCTGAACATCGATTACATCGACCTGATCAATGTGCACGACATCGAGTTTGCCGACCTCAACCAGGTGGTGAACGAAACTCTGCCCGCACTGGTGGAACTGCGCAAGAAAGGCGTCGTAGGACACGTGGGCATCACCGACCTGCAATTAGAGAATCTGAAGTGGGTCATCGACCACTCCGAACCGGGCACGGTAGAAAGCGTCCTGAACTTCTGCCACCACTGCCTGAACGACGACAAATTAGTGGACTTCTTAGATTACTTCGAGTCGAAGGGAATAGGTGTCATCAACGCATCACCCTTGTCGATGGGCTTGCTGACCGAGCGTGGCGTGCCCGCCTGGCACCCGGCTCCCAAACCGTTAGTTGAGGCTTGCCGCAAGGCGATGGAATACTGTAAATCGGTCGGCTACCCCATCGAGAAACTGGCCATGCAGTATGCCGTCAGCAATCCGCGCATTGCCACAACCCTCTTCAGCACGGCCAATCCGCAGAATGTACGCAAGAACGTGTCCTTCATCGAAGAGCCCATCGACTGGGAATTGGTGAAGAAAGTACGCGAAATCATCGGCGACCAGCAGCGTGTCAGCTGGGCGAACTCTTAAAACCGTGGGCCATGGAATATCCGATTATCGACGCGCATGCCCACTTGTGGCTGCGTCAGGACACGGTGGTGGACGGCCTGCCCATCCGCACGCTGGAGAACGGCCGTTCGCTCTTCATGGGCGAGGTGAGGCAAATGCTTCCGCCCTTTATGATTGACGGTCGCAACTCGGCCGAAGTCTTCCTGTCGAACATGGACTATGCCCAGGTGTCGGCAGCTGTTATCACACAGGAGTTTATCGACGGCATACAGAATGAATACCTGGCCGACGTGGCTGCCCGCTATCCCGATCGTTTCTTCGTGTGCGGTCTGTGCGAGTTCCGCAAGCCGGGCTTCTACGAGCAGGCCAGGCAGTTGATAGAGCAGGGCTTTCGCGGCATCAAGATTCCTGCCCAGCGTCTGCTGTTGAAGGAAGGTCGTGTATGGCTGAACAGCGACGAGATGATGCGCATGTTCCACCTGATGGAGCAGAAGCAGGTACTGTTGTCCATCGACATGGCCGACGGCGCCACACAGGTGCCCGAACTGGAAGAGGTGATACAGGAATGTCCGCAGCTGAAGGTGGCTATCGGGCACTTTGGCATGGTGACCACGCCGGGCTGGACCGAACAGGTGAAACTGGCTCGCCATCCGAACGTCCGCATCGAGTCGGGCGGCATCACGTGGCTGTTCAACGACGAGTTCTATCCCTTCCGCGGCGCCGTGCGCGCCATTCGCGAGGCGGCCGACCTGGTAGGAATGGACAAGCTGATGTGGGGCTCGGACTATCCGCGCACCATTACGGCTATCACCTATCGCATGTCGTACGACTTCGTGAGCAAGTCGACCGAGCTGACCGACGACGAGAAACGGCTCTTCCTGGGCGAGAATGCCCGCAGCTTCTACGGCTTCGGTGCGTTGCCCGAACTGCCTTACATCAAAAACATGTCAGAATAAGGAGGGACCGGTTATGAAGAAACAGAATTACGCTGTCCCCTTGATGCTCGTCTTTACGCTGTTCTTTCTGTGGGCCATCAGCAGCAACCTGCTGCCCACCATGATACGACAGCTGATGAAGACGTGCGAACTGAATACATTCGAGGCCTCGTTCACCGAGACGGCCTACTGGCTGGCCTATTTTATTTTTCCCATCCCCATCGCCATGTTCATGAAGCGATACAGCTACAAGGCGGGCATCGTCTTCGGTCTGTTGCTGGCAGCGTTTGGCGGACTGCTGTTCTTTCCGGCCGCCATGCTGAAGGAGTACTGGGCTTACCTGTGCATCTTCTTCATCATCGCTACGGGCATGTGTTTCCTGGAGACGGCGGCCAATCCGTACGTCACCGCCTTGGGCGACCCGGCTACGGCTCCCCGGCGGCTGAATCTGGCCCAGTCGTTCAACGGACTGGGAGCGTTCATCTCGGCCATGTTCCTGCGCAAGCTCATCCTGAGCGGCACGCACTACACCCGCGAAACGCTTCCTGCCGACTATGCCGGTGGCTGGGAGGCCTACATTCAGACGGAGACCGATGCCATGAAGATGCCTTACCTGGTACTGGCCATGTTGCTGATTGTCATCGCTGTCGTGTTTATCTTCTCGAAGTTGCCCAAGATTGGCGACGAGGAGCACAAGGCGGCAGCCGGTTCAAAGCTGATTGACTTTGGCGTGTTGCGCCGCTCGCACCTGCGCTGGGGTGTCATCGCCCAGTTCTTCTACAACGGCGGACAGACGGCCATCAACAGCCTTTTCTTAGTGTATTGCTGTACGTATGTGGGGTTGCCCGAAAGTGAGGCCACCACGTACTTCGGACTCTATATGCTGGCTTTCCTGCTGGGCCGCTGGATCGGCACGGGACTGATGGTGAAGTTCCGTCCGCAGGATATGCTGCTGGTGTATGCCCTGCTCAACGTGGTGTTGTGCGGAGTGGTGATCGGCTTCGGAGGTATGGTGGGACTGTATGCCATGCTGGGCATCTCGTTCTTCATGTCCATCATGTATCCCACGCAGTTCTCGCTGGCCCTCAAGGGGCTGGGCGACCAGACCAAGAGCGGTTCGGCCTTCCTTGTGATGGCCATCGTGGGCAATGCCTGCCTGCCGCAGCTGACGGCCTACCTGATGCACGTGAATGCGCAGTTGTACTACGCTGCCTATATCATTCCGCTCATCTGCTTTGCCTTCTGCGCCTACTATGGCTGGAAGGGCTACAAGGTGGTGGATTGACACGCGGCTACACGGCTTCTGAAGGACACCTGCATGCCTTTTGCAGGACACTTGCACGGCTCGCGAGCCACACTTGCATTACTCACGAGCCACACTTGTGTCGCTCGAAAGCCCGTCGGACACCTGCCGGAAAGGGTTGTTCCGCCTGTGAAAAATTGGATTGGAAGATTGATTAAGAAACTTGAACAATAATAACTGATAAGATGAAAGCAGTACAAATTACCGGCCCTTCTGAAATGAGGGTCATCGAGATGGAGAAGCCTGTAGTGGCTCCCGGACAAATTTTGGTAAAGATAGAATATGTAGGCTTTTGCGGTTCGGACCTGAACACGTATCTGGGTCGCAACCCGATGGTGAAGCTGCCCGTAGTGCCCGGTCACGAAGTTGGCGCTGTGGTCGAGGAAATAGGCGAGGGTGTACCCGAAGGCCTGTTTGCCAAAGGCATGAGCGTGACACTGAACCCCTATACCAACTGTGGAAAATGTGCTTCATGCCGCAACGGCCGTGTCAACGCCTGCGAGCACAACGAAACGCTGGGCGTGCAGCGCAACGGCGTGATGTGCGAATATGCCGTCATGCCTTGGCAGAAGGTGATTCCCGCTCCGTCGATGTCGTCGCGCGACTGTGCGCTCATCGAGCCGATGAGTGTCGGTTTCCATGCCGTTTCGCGCGGCCAGGTGGTCGATAACGAACGGGTGATGGTCATCGGTTGCGGTATGATCGGTATGGGTGCTATTATCCGTGCTTCGTTGCGCGGCGCGTTGACCTGGACGACGAAAAACTGGAGCTGGCCCGTAAGGTAGGAGCCGCTTACGTCATCAACTCGAAGACGGAGAACGTGCACGAACGCATGTTGCAGCTGACCGACGGACTGGGTGCCGACGTGGTGATCGAAGCCGTAGGCAGTCCGGCCACCTACGTAACGGCGGTGGACGAAGTAGGCTTCACGGGTCGCGTGGTGTGCATCGGTTATGCCAAGAGTCCGGTAGAGTTCCAGACGAAACTGTTTGTGCAGAAGGAGCTTGACATACGCGGTTCGCGCAATGCCCTTCCGGCCGACTTCCGTGCCGTAATCAACTACCTGCAGACAGGTGTATGTCCGATTGAGAAATTAATCAGCCGCATCGTCGAGCCCGAAGAGGCTGCTTCGGCCATGGCCGGATGGGCGGCTGCTCCGGGAAAGGTGTTCCGCATTCTGGTGAAGTTCAATCCCCTCCAGAAGTAACAGTGCCGCTTTGCGATCGAGGCCTCCGGCATAGCCGGTCAGGCTACCGTCGCGTCCGACGACGCGGTGGCAGGGAACAATGATACTGACAGGGTTGTGACCCACAGCGCCTCCGACGGCCTGTGCAGCCACAGCCCTGTCGCTGTTTTGCAGCCGGGCCAGTTGGCGGGCGATGTCCCGGTAGGTCACCGTCTGTCCGTAGGGGATTTCCTGCAGCAGTTTCCATACCTGCTGGCGGAAGGGGCTTCCTGCGAGTTGCAGGGGTGGGGTATTACTGGGGCGGCAGCCGCGGAAGTAGTCGGCCAGCCACAGGCGGACGTCGTCGAACAGGGGCAGGTCGCGCCATTCGTATGCGTCGGCTGTCAGGTCGGGAAAGTACTTCTGCCCGTCAAACCACAGGCCGGTCAGGCAACAACCGTCGCCGGCCATCGTCATCGGCCCCAAGGGCGAGAGGTAGGGTTGCAGGTAAGTCATGGCATACGTGCGTGGAAGGTTACTTCTTTCTCCTCAGGTCTTTGCCCTCGTAGCGGCAGATGGCTTCTATCCAGTCCTGCTCTAAGGGCTTGGATTCGTGTCTGGTGAGGTCGAATGCCACCATCACCGAGGTGCAGATGCATTTGGTTTCGTTCGTCTGCGTGTCGATGACCCGCTGAGCCAGTCGGAAGCTTTTGGTACCGATTTCGGTGACGGCGGTCTGTACGGCAATGTGGTCGGAGCCATAAATTTGCGAGAGGAAGTCGGCTTCGATGTGGACGACGACAATGCCGTCCTTCTCCCAGTCAACATGAGGGCACACCGAGGCAAAGTATTCCGTCTTGCCTAAGTCGTAGAACGAAAAATAGACCGTGTTGTTGACGTGCCCGAACTTATCAACGTCGTTAAAGCGTAGTTGTATAGGCAGAGTGTGGTTAAAATGAATTTCTTCCATTGTTTTCTCCCAAACGTTGTTAGTTATCGCTGCAAAAATACTATTTTTGCGTGTTTAATCAATGATTTCATACAGTAAGAAATGACAGAAGACATCAAAAAAGCCTGCGAGGTGATGAGCCGTGGCGGGGTGATATTGTATCCCACAGACACCATCTGGGGAATCGGGTGCGACGCCACCAACGAAGAAGCCGTGCGCCGCGTGTACGAGATAAAGCAACGTGCCGACAGCAAGGCCATGCTGGTGCTGGTCGATTCGGCTGTGAAGGTGGACTTCTACGTGCAGGACGTCCCCGAAGTGGCATGGGACCTCATCGAGCTGGCCGACAAGCCGCTTACCATCATCTACTCGGGAGCGCGCAACCTGGCGCCCAACCTGCTTGCCGCCGACGGCAGCGTAGGCATCCGCGTCACCAACGAAGCCTTTTCCAAACGCCTTTGCCAACAGTTCCGAAAGGCCATCGTTTCGACGTCGGCCAACATCAGCGGCCAGCCGTCGCCCGCCAACTTCAGCGAAGTGAGCGACGAAATCAAGTCGGCCGTCGATTACATTGTGGGCTACCGGCAGGAAGAGACAGGACATCCCAAACCCTCCAGCATCATCAAGCTCGACAAGGGAGGACTGATAAAAATAATCCGTGAATAAGAAAGAAATGGCAGAAGAACATAAAGGCTTGTTGCAACGCTTCATCATCTGGCGCGAAAAGAACATCAAGGAGAAACGCTTTATCCTCGTACTCAGCTTTCTGGTGGGTATCTTCACGGCTCTGGCCGCCCTGATACTGAAGATGCTGATACACTGGATACAGACTTTCCTGACCGAAAACTTCGATACGACCGAGGCCAACTACCTTTATCTGGTCTATCCGGTTGTGGGCATCTGGCTGGCCGGACTGTTTGTGCGCTACGTAGTGAAGGACGACATCAGTCACGGAGTCACCAAGATTCTGTATGCCATCTCGCGCCGGCAGGGGCGCATCAAGCGGCACAACACGTGGTCGTCCATCATAGCCAGTTCCATCACCATCGGGTTCGGTGGTTCGGTAGGAGCCGAGGCGCCTATCGTGCTGACGGGTTCGGCCATCGGGTCGAATCTGGGCACCATCTTCAAGATGGAGCACCGCACGCTGATGCTCCTTGTGGGGTGTGGCGCGGCCGGTGCCGTGGCGGGCATCTTCAAGGCGCCCATTGCAGGACTGGTGTTCACACTGGAGGTGCTGATGATCGACCTGACCATGTCGTCGCTGCTGCCTCTGCTGATATCGGCCGTGACGGCGGCAACGGTCTCCTATGTGGTGACCGGACAGGAAGCCATGTTCAAGTTCCACTTAGACCAGCCCTTCGAACTGGGGCGTATCCCTTACGTCATCATGCTGGGTATCTTCTGCGGATTGGTTTCGCTCTACTTCACCCGTGCCATGAATTCGGTCGAGGGCGTCTTCGGCAAGCTTCAGAAACCCTATAAGAAACTGATTGTGGGCGGTGCCATGCTGAGCATCCTCATCTTCCTGTTTCCTCCCCTCTACGGCGAGGGTTACGACACCATTGAACTGTTGCTCAACGGAACCACCAATGCCCAGTGGGACACGGTGATGAACAATTCCTTCTTCTATGGCAACAGCCACCTGCTGCTTGTTTATCTGATGCTGATTATCATCTTCAAGGTGTTTGCCTCGAGTGCCACCAACGGGGGTGGCGGTTGTGGCGGTATTTTTGCACCTTCGCTTTATCTGGGTTGTATTGCCGGTTTTGTCTTTTCGCACTTCAGCAACGAGTTCGCGGTGACGGCCTATCTGCCCGAAAAGAACTTTGCCCTGATGGGGATGGCCGGTGTGATGAGCGGCGTGATGCACGCCCCGCTGACCGGTGTCTTCCTGATTGCCGAGCTGACGGGCGGTTACGACCTGTTCCTGCCCCTGATGATTGTTTCCGTCAGTTCCTATCTGACGATTATCGTCTTCGAGCCCCACAGCATCTATTCCATGCGTCTGGCCAAGAAAGGCGAGCTGCTGACCCACCACAAGGACAAGGCCGTGCTGACGCTGATGAAGATGGAAAACGTGGTGGAGAACGATTTCAGTGTGGTTCATCCCGAAATGGATCTGAGCGAGATGGTACGGGTCATTTCGCAGTCGAAACGTAATATCTTTCCTGTTACCGATAAGGAAGGCAAGCTGCTGGGCATTGTCCAGCTCGATGATATTCGTAACATCATGTTCCGTCAGGAGCTGTACCATCGTTTCACTGTCAGCCGGTTCATGACCTCGGCTCCGGCGCGTTTGCTCAATACCGACAGTATGGAACAGGTGATGCAGATATTCGACGATACCAAGGCATGGAACCTTCCCGTGGTCGATGCCGACGGAAAGTATCTGGGTTTTGTGTCGAAGTCGAAGATTTTCAATTCGTACCGTCAGGTGCTGGTTCACTTCTCGGACGAGTGATTTCTGTATAGGGAATGCAGGAGGGAGCCTTTACTCAGACTCCCTCTATTTTCGGGGCAGTTCGTACAAGAGGAGTATCGTTTGATAAGATTGTCTGCCAACATCTTGAACATGGCAGCATTATGCACTTGGGCAATCATTATCGAACCGTTTACTGCCAAGTAACCGGACATTCCTCCATCTCCCAATATGCCGTTTCTTATCATAAACAGCTTTTCAACTCCTTTGTCTGCTTGTCCAGCAGAAAGAGTTTCATATCAGCCAACAAACCATACGCAAAAGTATCACGTTGGCGGATTTCGTGATAGCAGAATATACCTGTCATGACCAACGTCTCGTCGGCGGAGAACAAGCAGGCTTCCTACGGCTAAATAAATTTGGATGAGTTCAGACGCCTGCTGGTGCAGATGGGAAGGCGGGTGCATACGCGGTACGGCAACGGGTACTGGGTGAAACGGAAAGGATAGAATTTAGAAAGGATACATGCAATGCTTTGACGGTAAGGAAGAATTGCCTACCTTTGCAGATAACTTAAGGCAACCCCAACGGTTGCGGCTGCCTTTCAAATTCCTGAACAACATGAAGAAAGAAGACCTGAGAATCGTATATATGGGCACTCCCGACTTTGCCGTGGAGGCCCTGCGTTGCCTCGTGGAGGGCGGTTACAACGTAGTGGGCGTCATCACCATGCCCGACAAGCCTGCCGGTCGCGGACACAAGTTGCAATACTCGCCCGTCAAGCAGTATGCGCTGGAACATAACTTGCCCCTGCTTCAGCCCGAGAAACTGAAGAACGAGGAGTTTCTGGACGCCTTGCGTGCCTGGAAGGCCGACCTGCAGATTGTGGTGGCATTCCGCATGCTGCCCGAAGTGGTGTGGAACATGCCCCGCCTGGGCACCTTCAACCTGCACGCCTCCCTGCTGCCCCAATATCGTGGCGCGGCGCCCATCAACTGGGCAGTCATCAACGGCGAGACGGAGACGGGCATCACGACTTTCTTCCTGAAGCACGAGATTGATACGGGCGAAGTCATCCAGCAGGTGCGCGTCCCCATAGCCGATACCGACGACGTGGGCATCGTCC
>CABROZ010000042.1 GCA_902472795.1 uncultured Bacteroides sp.
TGGTTGACTTTGTCTTTTAACTGTTGGGTTGCGAACAATTGTGCAAGCGGCTGGTTGGGAGCAAGCTTGTGATACTCGCGGATGAACAGCGTGATAACGTCGTCCTGGCTTGTAGTAGCCTGTTTGGCGGCAGTTGACAATGCCTGGTTGAACGCTTCGTCGGTCTTGTTGTCTGCCAATGTCTTGATGACATCGGGTACGGAAACTTCGAGGATGACGTTCATACCACCCTTCAAGTCCAGACCGAGACTGATTTCCATCTCACGACAATCTTTCAGAGTCCAGTTGCCAAACCACACTTTCTCGTTCGCTAAAGAATCTAAGTAGTCCTGCTCTACTTTTTCGTCTCCTTTTGCATACTCCTTAGCCTTGTTGGTATAGTAGCGAGTTACAAAAGAAAAGGATAAGTAGAACACGCAGACCAGTGTGAGTAAGATGGCAAAAACCCTTACAAATCCTTTGTTTTGCATGTTACTTTTAGTTTATTATGATTACTTTATTTAATTAATTCTAACGTGTATAAGGCTGCAAATATAGCTTTTTTTTCACATTTGGAAGTAAAAGGAACTCAAATATTTGCATATTATTTCATTCCGCGGTTTTTTAACATCGGTTCCAGTTGGGGCTCGGCTCCGCGGAAATTCCTGTAAAGAGTCATGGCGTCTTCACTGTCGCCTTTCTCCAGAATGTTGTGACGGAACAGGTCGGCTGTGTGACGGTCGAAGATGCCGTTTTCCTTGAAGGCTTCGAAAGCGTCGTTGTCGAGCACGTTGGCCCAAAGGTAACTGTAATAGCCTGCCGCATAGCCGCCGATGATGTGGCTGAAGTAGGTAGTGCGGTAGCGTGGAGCTATTTCGGGGATCAGTCCCAGACGGTCCATGGCTTCTTTCTCGAAGGCTATTACGTCTAAACCTGTGGTGTCGGTCAGGTTGTGAAGGTTCATGTCGAGAATGGCGGCAGCCAGCAGTTCGGTGGTCATGAATCCCTGGTTGAAAGTCTTTTGGTTGAGGATCTTTTCGGTCAGTTCGTCAGGAATTGTTTCGCCGGTCTGGTAATGCTTGGCGTACATCTTCAGTACTTCGGGTTCGGTAGCCCAGTGTTCATTGATTTGTGAGGGCAGTTCTACGAAGTCGCGTACGACGTTCGTGCCCGATGTTCCCTTGTATTGGCACTTGGTAAGCAGGCCGTGCAAGGCATGACCGAATTCGTGGAACAGGGTTTCTACTTCGTCGATGGTGAGCAGGGAGGGAGTGTCGCCTACAGGTTTGGTGAAGCTGGCCACGTTGCAAACCAACGGACGGATGTCGCCCTGCTGTTCGCGGTAGTTGCTCATCCACGCACCGCCGCTTTTGCCTGCACGCGGGAAGTAGTCGGTATAGAAGATGCCTAATTGCGAACCGTCGGCGTCTTTCACTTCGAACACTTTAACGTCTGGGTTATAGACAGGAATGCTGTCCATTGGCGTAAGGATGATGCCATACAGCTTGTTGGCTACGGCGAAGGCACCTTCGCGCACGTTTTCAAGCTTGAAGTAGGGTTTGATTTGTTCTTCTTCGAGGTTGTACTTCTCTTTACGCAGCTTCTCGGTGTAGTACCACCAGTCCCAGGCCTCCAGCTTTTCGCCTTTGTTTTCGCGATCCATCAGCTTCTGCAGTTCTGCAGCTTCGGCCTTCGCTTTGGGCAGGGCATACTGCCACAGGTTGTTCAGGAAGTCCATGACGGTCTTCGAGTCCTTGGCCATGGTATTGTCGAGTACGAAGTTGGAGTAGCAGTCATATCCCAGCAGGCGGGCTTTTTCGAGGCGCAGGCTGACGATTTCGGTGATGATTTTCTTGTTGTCGTTCTTGTCGTTGTTGTTGCCGCGCTGGATGTAGGCTTTATATACCTTTTCGCGTAGCGGACGGTTGGCCGAGTATTGCAGGAAGGGCAGGCGGCTGGAGTTGTGCAGGGTAAACAACCATTTGCCTTCCTGTCCGGCTGCCTTGGCTTCGGCTGCGGCGCTCTGACGGAACCATTCGGGCAGTCCGGCCAGGTCTTCTTCTTTATCGACAAACAGTTTGAATTCGTTGTTTTCGTTCAGGATGTTCTTGTCGAAACGGATACCGAGGGTGGATAGCTGTTTGTTGATTTCGCGCAGACGAGCCTGTTTGTCGGCCGGCAGGTTGGCACCCGAGCGAACGAAGTTTTTATAGGTTTTTTCCAACAGGCGTTGCTGTTCGGTCGTCAGCCCAAGGCTGTCCTTTTGCTGATAGACGGCTTTTATTTTGGCAAACAGGGCTTGGTTGAGCAGGATGTTGTCGCTGTGGTCGGACATGACGGGAGCCAGCTTCATGGACAGGGCTGTGAGGTCGTCGGTGGTTTCGGCTTCGGTCAGGTTGTAGAATACGCCTCCCACACGGTCGAGGATGGGCGAACTGTTGTCGAAGGCAGCAATGACGTTATCGAAAGTGGGAGTTTCGGCATTGTCGATGATGGCTTGGATGTTGGCATTTTGTTCGTCGATGCCCTTCATGAAAGCGGGCTCGTAATGTTCCAGTTTGATCTGGTCGAACGGTGGAACCCCGTAAGGGGTCTGAAACTCGGTAAGGAACGGATTGGTTTCCGTTTGGGTAGCACAGGAGTACATCATACAACTTGCGGCTAAGATTAGAATACTTTTTTTTATCATGGTATTAAGAATTTATGAGTCAATATTGGGGATTGTCTTTTTCCGCGGTTACTCTTTTCTGGCAACGTAGCACCAGATGGGGTAGTGGTCGGACTCTTTTATCGAGCGGTCCACCGTGCAGTTGTAGCTTTGCAGGTTTCGGCTCAGTAATATGTTGTCGATACGGAAGTAGAACTTGTTTTGGTTGTACGAGATGCCTAATCCGCAACCCGACTGGGTGAAAGCGTCGGTCAGGTCTTGCCCGATCATGCGGTGGGCGTAGGAGATGGGCGTGTCGTTGAAGTCGCCGCATACTACGATGTACGGATGTTTGGAGCGGGTGATGGCGCGGGCTATGCTGTCGGCCTGTGGGGCACGGATGGCGGAAGCTTCGGCCAACTTGCGGATGAGCAGACGCAGACCGCTTTTTACCTTTTCCTTTTGGGGATCTTTCAGCATGCTTTCGTACACTACCTTGTCTTCCTTGGTCAGTTTGTTCGATTCCAGGTGGTTGTTGATCAGGGTCAGCGTGTCTTTTCCTATCTTTATTTCGTAGATGACAGAACCGTTGTAGCTACTCTTATAGTTTAACGGCTGTGCGGAGAGAATGGGGTATCTGGAGTAGCAGGCCATTTTGTTGGTCGAGCCTTTGCCCTCGCCCACCGTATGGATGCGGTGATAGGGATAGGCTTTCAGAGCCTGTTCCACATCTTTTTGAGTGAGATGATTTTTCGATGTCGATGTGGCATACTCTTGCAGGCACAGAATGTCGGCATCGCTTTCCTTTAGGTAATCGAGGATGGGATTCCGTCCGTCTGTTTTAGCGGTGCCGTCGAATCCCATAATGTTGTACGAGAGGACTTTGAAACAACTGTCGGGCAGATGGTCGGTACGCCAGTTGACGGGGCAGTAGGTGTGCAACTGCGAGAAGCATAGCACGAAGCCCGCCAGCGGCACCAATGCCAGTTTGTAGCGTTGGATGATGAGCCAGAAAAGAAGGAAGCCGCCATTGACAAGTGCAAATATCGGGAAGGTCAGTCCGAAGCAGGACTGTACGGGATGTAGTTCCGGATCGATGTACGGACTGTAGGCGGCTAACAGCAGGAGTGCGGTGAAGAGCACGTTGGCCGTCAGAATCAGAAATACTACAAAGTAACCGAGATGTTTCACTTGTTTCAGTTAATAATGGATGTTCTTTTAGGGGGGTGAAGAAACGGTGGTTTTTATCGTTTACTGGCATCGAACAGGCTTTTCTTCTCGTCCGATGTCAGGCTTTCGTAACCCGATTTTTTCAATTTGTCGAGTATGCGGTCTATTTCGTCCGACTGTGCCTTTTTGCGGGCGTTGTACTCGTAGTCGCTTTTTCGATTGGCACCGTAGTGAACCTTCATTTTGGGTTTGCGCGGCTTGAGGCTGAACAGCGAACTGACGGCATCGAGCACCTTGTTGATCCAGGCGGTGGCATCGGTGCCTTTGCTGAGTCCGGCTGCAAACCAAAGTCCGGCCAAAGCACCACCCAAGTGTGCGATGTGACCTCCTGCATTGCTCGAAGTGATGAACAGCAGGTCGGTACCGATGACGATCAGTGCCAGGTATTTCAGGCGGATGGTTCCGAAAAGCAGCAGGCGGATGGGATAGTTGGGCTCGCGATAGGCCGTAGCCGTTACGATGGCGAGCACTGAGGCCGAGGCACCCAGCATGAAGGAATAATCGACCATGGGGCGGAAGTAGGGGAAGATGTTGTAGGCAGCCATGTAGAGGATGCCGCCGCAAATGCCTCCCAGCAGATAGACGCCACGAAGGTGCTTGGTCGAAAAGAATTGCAGGAACAGTGCTCCGAACCAGTAGAGCCACAGCATGTTGAACAGGATGTGCAGGAGCCCTGCGTGCATGAACATATAGGTCAGGATGGACCACGGCTGTACGACGAAGCGTGCAGGAGAGGCCGGAAGTTCGAACCACTCGAAGATGCCGGTCAGGCTGCGGTTGAATAGCTGCACGACGACTTCGAACAATGTGGTCAATACGAATACGGCCACATTAATATATATAAGCCGGATATAAATGTTCCCTCTGCGGAAGGTTTCTTTCAAATCATTGATAATAGTAGCCATTTCTTCTGTTCTTTCTTCTCCAATACATTATTAATATAAAGCCGAATATCATGCCGCCGAGGTGTGCAAAGTGTGCGACGTTGTCGCTTGCATTGTTGGCCAGTCCTGACCAGAGTTCGATGAGGGCATATCCGGCTACGAAATATTTGGCTTTGATGGGGAAAGGCAGGGGGAAGATAAACATCTGCTGATTGGGAAACAGCATGCCGAAACCCAACAGGATGGCATATACAGCCCCCGATGCGCCTACGGTCGAGGCATTCAGCGTCAGGTTCAGGTCGGCCATGGCAGGATTGACGAAGTTCATGTTGCGGCTCAGTGCTTTGGCTCCTTCGCTGAATACGCCTTCGATGGCGTCGGGTGTCATGCCCGACTCTAACGTAATGAAACGGATGCCCGTGACCAGTTCCTGAATGAGTCCGGCTCCGATGCCGCACAGCAGATAGTAGAACAGGAAACGTCTCGGACCCCATACCTGCTCCAAGATGCGGCCGAACATCCAAACGGCGAACATATTGAAAAACAAGTGGGCGAATCCGCCATGCATGAACATGTAGGTGATGAGCTGGGCAGCATTGAAATTGTCAGCCAAAATAAAGTGGAGGCCCAAATATTTGTTCAAATCTATATTGTAGCTTTGGGCGACGATGGTGCCAAGAAACATCAGTACGTTGATGATGAGAAGGTTCTTGGTGACGGTTGGTATATTGTTCATATTCTGTTTTTTCGTTCTGTGAGTTGCAAAAATACGAATAATTTCTGTTCTATAACAGAAAATGGGATGAGTATTCTTTGTTTTTCTTGAAAATCCAATCTTTTTTTAGTGTTTTTATTTGATATTCAGAAATATTACTCTATTTTTGTAGATACCTGATTTAGTGGAGATAATAACTGTTGTATAACATACCTATTAAATTCGATCATTATGAATAAAGCAGAACTTATCAGTGCAATGGCGGCTGAATCCGGCTTTGCAAAGGCCGATTGCCAGAAAGCGTTGGATGCATTTGTAGCATCGGTGACTAAAACGTTGAAAGAAGGCGGAAAGGTTTCGTTGGTTGGCTTCGGTACCTTTTCGGTTATGACCAGGGCTGAGCGCGTCGGCATTAATCCTACTACGAAAGAAAAGATTAGGATTCCGGCGAAAAAGACAGCGAAATTCAAACCCGGTAACGAGTTGGCTATTGAATAAGCTGGTCGCAGATCAACGACGAGGAGACGTGTCAGAAGAAAAAATACATCGGAGGAGGCATTCGCAGGCATTGCGGCCAAGGCCGGTCGAAAGGTTTCTTTTGGCACGTCTCCTCGTTCAGGGGGAGCTTCTTTCCGGTCGGTTGTGCTTTCCTCCGGACAGATCGCTTCTTTGTCCCGACAAGGCATGTCCTTTTCCTCGGCGTGTAGAGGGCTTGCATAGGGAGCGGCTTATGCCGTTTTGCGGGTAATTTTTACTTTTCGATAAAAGAGAAGTTTGTACCTTTCCATGCTTTTATGTACTTTTGCGCCAGGAAAATACATTATAAGTCATGAATATAGAACAGAAACTGGTGTCGTCCGTGGTTAGCGGACTGAAAGCTCTGTACGGACAGGACGTTCCTGCCGCGCAGGTACAATTGCAAAAGACCAAGAAAGAATTTGAGGGCCATCTCACGCTGGTGGTGTTCCCATTCCTGCGCATGTCCAGAAAAGGACCCGAGCAGACCGCACAGGAAATCGGTGAATACCTGAAGGCAAACGAGCCTTCGGTGGCGGCATTCAACGTGATCAAGGGTTTCCTGAACCTGACCATCGCTTCGTCGGCATGGATCGAACTGCTGAACGGCATTCATACAGATAAGCAGTATGGCATTACGGCTGCCGACGAACACTCGCCGCTGGTGATGATCGAATATTCGTCGCCCAACACCAACAAGCCCCTTCACCTGGGGCACGTGCGCAACAACCTGTTGGGCAATGCGCTGGCCAACATCATTGCTGCCAATGGCAACCGTGTGGTGAAGACCAACATCGTGAACGACCGTGGTATCCACATCTGCAAGTCGATGCTGGCGTGGCTGAAGTATGGCAACGGCGAGACACCCGAATCGAGCGGCAAGAAAGGAGACCATCTGATTGGTGACTACTACGTAGCTTTCGACAAACACTTCAAAGCCGAAGTGAAGGACCTGATGGCCAAATATATGGCCGAGGGCATGAGCGAAGAAGAAGCCAAGACAAAGGCCGAAGCCGAATCGCCTCTGATGAAGGAAGCCCGCGAAATGCTGGTGAAGTGGGAGGCTGGCGACCCCGAGGTACGCGCCTTGTGGAAAAAGATGAACGACTGGGTATATGCCGGATTTGATGAAACCTATAAGATGATGGGCGTAACCTTCGACAAGATATATTACGAGTCGAATACCTACCTGGAGGGTAAGAAGAAGGTACTTGAAGGACTGGAGAAGGGACTCTTCTACCGCAAGGAAGACGGCTCCGTATGGGCCGACCTCACCAAGGAAGGACTTGACCAGAAGCTGTTGCTCCGTGCCGACGGTACGTCTGTTTACATGACGCAGGACATCGGTACCGCCGAACAGCGTTTTGCCGACTATCCCATCGACAAGATGATTTATGTAGTGGGCAACGAGCAGAACTACCACTTCCAGGTGCTGTCCATCCTGCTCGACCGTCTGGGCTTTGAGTGGGGCAAGAGCTTGGTTCACTTCTCTTACGGTATGGTGGAACTGCCCGAAGGAAAGATGAAGAGCCGCGAAGGTACCGTAGTCGATGCCGACGACCTGATGGAAGAAATGATCAATACGGCCAAGGAAACAAGCAACGAACTGGGCAAGCTCGACGGATTGACACAGGCAGAAGCCGATGACATTGCCCGCATTGTCGGTCTGGGTGCTTTAAAATATTTCATCCTGAAAGTCGATGCCCGTAAGAACATGACTTTCAATCCGAAAGAATCAATCGACTTCAACGGAAACACAGGTCCGTTCATCCAATACACGTATGCCCGTATTCAGTCGGTACTGCGCAAGGCGAAGGAAGCCGGCATCACGGTTCCCGAGCAGCTGCATGCCGGTATCGAGCTGAGCGAGAAGGAAGAAGGGCTGATTCAGATGGTAGCCGACTTTGCTGCGGTAGTGAAGCAAGCCGGTACGGACTACAGTCCTTCCATTATAGCCAATTACTGCTACGATTTGGTGAAGGAATACAACCAGTTCTACCACGACTTCAGCATCTTGCGCGAGGAGAATATGGATGTCAAGGTGTTCCGTCTGGCATTGTCAGAGAATGTAGCCAAGGTGGTTCGCCTGGGCATGGGGCTGCTGGGCATCGAGGTGCCGGAACGCATGTAAGCTAGAGCCTGTCAAGACTAAAAATCGCATCAGCATATATGCTTTGATTTTGAGGGGGTGTCAAAACAAAGTCTTTTGAAACTCTCCTCCTTCTGGAAGGAGGAGTACCCGAAGGGGGAGGTGGTAGGTGAAAACATAAAGTGTTAATATACAGCGTGTCGTAAAACCTACCACCCCGCCCGTTGGGCACCCCTCCTTCCAGAAGGAGGGGAGTCAGATACTATAAACTTAGTTTTGACACACCTTCAATTTTTTTTTTTTTGCATACTTGGCTTGGTGAATCTTTCAACGTAAAAGGCTTATTATGAGCTGTTTGCGTTGAAAGGTGCTTCCCGTATCAAATATACGGATGGTGTGAAGGGTCTCCTTCAAAGTGCCCTGTGCCTTCTGTGGTGAAACAAAATTCGACATCGGGCTTCGCCGTACCATTTGCGATGAAACAATTTTCAACACAGCAAGTATGGTGAAAGCTTGTGTGAAACTTCATCTTTCACCGTATCTTGCAGAGTGTCAATCGGAAAACGTCCGATGAAGGCGTGAAGGCAAGTCGGAGGACTTGAAATTCGTGGATGCGAAGTCCCGGTGTGTAATGCAAGTACGGCTCATGAGCCACACTTGCACGGTTCGCGAGCCGTACAAGTGTTGTTCATGAGCCGTGCAAGTGTTCTGCAAAGCTGCTATTTTCAGTTTAGTTTTTAGCGCTTGCCTGTGCTTTTGGCTTTTGTTTTTCCGCGTTTGGGCTTGTCGCCTTCTTTGTCCTGTTGCAGCTTGACGAGCTCCAAGCAAGATTGCAGGCTGAGGTCTTGCGGAACAATGTCCTTGGGTATCTTATAATTGTTGCCTTTGTAGGAGATGTAGGGACCGTAGCGTCCGTTCATGATTTCCAGTTCGGGCTCTTCGTCAAATTTCTTCAGGTGGCGTTTGGCCTCTTCCGCTTCTTTTTCTTTGATCAGTTCCAGTGCCTCCTCCAGCGTGATGCTGAGCGGGTCGGTTCCTTTGGGCAGAGAAACGTACATGTTGTTGTAGTGGATGTATGGTCCGAATCGTCCGGCGCCGATGGTGACTGTCTTCCCTTCGCAGTCGCCCAATGTGCGGGGCAGTTTGAAGAGGTCGAGCACTTCTTCCAGGGTAACGGTTTCGATGGACATGTCCTTCTTCAGTTGGGCAAAGCGAGGCTTGTCCTTGTCGTCGGCTGTACCGATTTGAGCAACCGGGCCGAAACGGCCGATCTTGACCGATACTTGTCGGCCGCTTGCGGGATCTGTTCCGAGGACACGTTCGCCTGCCTTGTGTGCACTCTTGGTGGCAAGGGTCGATTCTACCGACGGATGGAAGTCTTTGTAGAAGTCTTTCAGGATGGACGTCCACTGTTTTTCGCCTTCGGCTATTTCATCGAACTGCTTCTCGACGTTGGCTGTAAAGTTGTAGTCGAGAATGTTGGGGAAATACTCCATCAGGAAATCGTTGACCACGATGCCCGTATCCGTCGGAATCAGTTTTGATTTTTCAGCTCCCGTAATTTCCGTATGGTTGGTGTCGGCAATGGTGCCGTCCTGCAGCGTAAGTACGTTGTACGCACGTTCTTCTCCCGGCTTGTCGCCTTTCTCCACGTATTCGCGTTGCTGGATGGTGGAGATGGTGGGGGCGTAGGTTGACGGACGTCCGATGCCCAGTTCCTCGAGCTTGCGCACTAAGCTGGCTTCGGTGTAACGCGGCGGATGCTGCGTGAAACGTTCGGTAGCTACAATGTCCTGATAGTGCAGTTTCTGTCCTTTCTTCAGTGGCGGCAGCAGGCGGATTTCGTCTTCCTGCTCCATGTCGTCATCGTAGGATTCGCGGTAAACGCGGAGAAAACCGTCGAACTTGACTACTTCGCCGGTGGCGGTAAAGGCGTCGGCTTCGTTACTGATGCTGATGGTGACGGTGGTCTTCTCTACTTCGGCATCGGCCATTTGCGAGGCGATGGTTCGTTTCCATATTAGGTCGTAGAGTCTTCTTTCCTGTGGAGTGGCGTCTATTTTCGATTTCTCCATATCGGTGGGACGGATGGCTTCGTGCGCTTCCTGTGCTCCTTTGGTCTTGGTGGCATAGTGGCGCGGGCTGACGTAGCGTTCGCCCATCAGGTGGAGGATGGCTTCTTTACTGCCGTTGATGGCATATTCGGACAGGTTGACGGAGTCGGTACGCATGTAGGTGATGTATCCCGATTCGTACAGCCGTTGTGCCACCATCATGGTTTGTGCCACGGTGAATCCCAGTTTGCGGGCGGCTTCCTGTTGCAGGGTCGAGGTGGTGAAGGGGGCGGCAGGCGACTTCTTCAGCGGACGGGTCGTGATGTCGCTGATGGTGAAGGTAGCTGTCCGGCAGCCTTCCAGGAACTTCTGTGCTTCGGCCTTGGTCTTGAAGCGGCGGGGCAGTTCGGCTTTCATTTCGACGGTTTTGCCGTCGGCGTCGGGCACTAAGAAAATGGCAGTCACGCGGTAGGCGGCTTCGGTATGGAAGGCTTGTATCTCGCGTTCGCGCTCAACGATGAGGCGTACGGCTACCGACTGTACACGGCCAGCGGAAAGTGCTGGCTTGACTTTTTTCC
This sequence comes from uncultured Bacteroides sp., assembly GCA_902472795.1. Taxonomy (GTDB): domain Bacteria; phylum Bacteroidota; class Bacteroidia; order Bacteroidales; family Bacteroidaceae; genus Bacteroides. Next base: position 10,693 of record CABROZ010000042.1, read on the forward strand.
ACAGTACGGGCGACAGTTCGAAGCCTACGATGCGATCCAGCACGCGGCGTGCCTGCTGGGCATCGACCAGATTGATGTCGATGTTGCGCGGGTGTTCGATGGCTTTCAGGATGGCACTTTTCGTAATCTCGTGGAAGACGATCCGCTTCGTATGTTCGGGATTCAGTTTCAATACTTCGTACAGATGCCATGCAATGGCTTCTCCTTCGCGGTCCTCATCGGAAGCCAGCCAGACGGTTTCGGCGTTGGCTGCCTCTTCTTTCAGTTCCGATACGATTTTCTTTTTGTCGGCCGGTATTTCATAGTGCGGCTCAAAGTTGTTTTCAATGTCAATACTGAATTCTTTCTTCTTCAAGTCGCGTATGTGGCCATAGCTGGAAAGCACCTTGAAATCTTTTCCAAGGAATTTTTCGATGGTTTTAGCTTTGGCCGGAGACTCAACTATAACAAGGTTTTTTTGCATAAATTTTTGTTTTGTAGCGACTCCTGTCACTGAGTTTGCCCGCAAAAGTAGAAAAAAACATATTTCCCACCTTATAATATAAAGAGATTTTAGCAAAAAAGACCTTTTTTTGTACGATGAGTTCTGTCCTTTAGAAGCAGAAGCTGACTCCTCCTACGAAATTGATGCCTTCGGCCGGATAACCCCAATAGTATTGATACTTCTGGTTCAGCAGATTGTTGGCACGGGCGTAGATCGAAATGCCTTTGAATAGTTTATATTCAAGTCTGGCATAGAGGTTGCTGACGGCATCGACCGTTGTGCCTTCTGTCTTCTGACGGGCAATGTGCTGATAGCCCAGTTTGAACAGGAGCGGAGAGATGGGGCGGATGTCGGCATGCAGGTCGGCTTCGAGGGCCGGTTTGAAGCGGAGGGCTGCGTCGGCATAGGGATTGGCTTCGTCTTTCTTCGTGTCCCAGTTACGGTACGTGCCCGAGGCGGCAATGGCAAAGATGTCCTTGTAGGAGTAGCTGACTTCGGCACCGAAGTAGAAGTTGCTGGTATTCTGTCCGTAAAGCAGTAAGCCCTGTCCGTCGAATCCCTGTACCAGATCGTTTTTCAGGTTCTGATAGCCACTATAGATGTTCATCCACAATCCGGTGACGGGGCTGGCCTTGAGGCCGAGGGCGGCATTCAGCTGTTCGTAGGTGGCATCGGTCTGGCCGGTTAACTTGCCGTAAGGGCATATCGTTTCTAATCGGCGGAAGTCGTTCTGCAGTTTGCCGCCTTTGGCTTGGGCGTAGAGCAGGTAGCTGTCGGCAAAGTTGTATTGGGCATAGACGTCGGGGGCTGCACGGAACGTCTTACCGAATCCGAACGCCAGGTCAACGTGTGCACCCAAGCGGAGCATCCAGTCGTCGTTTTGCAGGAGGTAATACGGATTCATGTCGAGCGAAGTGTAGTTCTCGAAATCCGTATGCTGATAAAGTGCATTGTCCATGGCAAGGGCGATGCTGATGGACTGTCCGTCGCTGATGTCACCCGTTACTTCGGCTTTGGTGCGTATCAGGGTTTCCTGCAGGTCGTTGTGGGGCAGGTCGTGCTGGCGTTGGTAGAGCAGGAGATTGGTCTCGGCACTGAAGCGGAAAGGCATTTCGTCGTCGGTCGAGCGGACACCTACGTGGAAATCGCCCGAAGTGAACTTCTGTTTGTTGCCGGGCAGGGCAGGCAGAAGATTGAAATTGCTCAACCCGAAACGGCCGGCCACGTTCAGGTCAACCTTGCTGAAGTTGTGCAGATAGTCGATGGCGGCACGGGTGCGGTAGTAGAAGGCGTCCCATTCTCCGCTTTCGGCAGGCAGGTCGAGGCTTCCGTTCATACCTTCCATACCGAAGTTCAGGTTCAGGCGGTCGCTCGGCGAGAGGCTGAACAGGTAGTTGGCCTGAGCGTCCAAGTTGCCATAATTGCCGTAGCCCAGCCGGACGTACCCCGGTGTGGCTTTGGGTTGGGTTTCCTGTCCGGTATAGGCCTGCATGGTGGTTGCCGGAATTTGTGTGGCAGGCTTTAAGGTGGCGTCGTACTCTACAGCTTTCTTGCTGACGGTAGGCGGAGTCACTTGTGGCACTACATTGATTTTGGGTGCATCGGCGATGTCGGGAGCATATTCCTGTTCCACTACGACCGTGCGGTTCACAGTGGTGTCTTTGGCTTGTTCTTGTGCCTGGGCCTGCATGGGGCAGATGCAAGCCGATAAAGCGGTCGCTATCAGAATGGATTGTATCGTTTTCATTTGTCTATTATTTCAGTTTTTCCAGTCGTTCTTCAATCATGGTCTCTATGTCGTCGTCGGCCTGATAGTTCTGTTGCAGGCTGAGCAGGTATTGGCGTGCATCTACTTTCTTGTCCAAGGCTACATAGACGTCGGACAACAGGATGAAGCTGCGTGCCAGCCAGTAGGCATGAGGAGTGCTCTGGTCAATGAAGTTCAGGATCTCTTTTTCTGCTTTGGCATATTCGCCTTGGTCGTAGAGTTGCTGTGCCAGCAGGTATTTGGCTTCGGCACCGTAGAGGGTACGGGTGTCTTTGGCCAGCACCTTCAGGTCGGTCATGGCTTTTTGCGTGGCTTTCTGGTTCAGGTAAGCCTTGGCGCGGAAGTACAGGGCTTCGTTGTGCAGTTCGGGCGAAAGTTTAGCTTCGCCCAGCAGGGTCGTAGCGGCATGGATAACTTCGGTGTCGTCCTTCAGCAGGGCGGCACAACGCAGTATGCCGGTTGTTCCCAACTGCCGGCGTTCGGCTGTCGAGGCTTTGGCCTGCAACTGCTTGTAGTCGGCCATGGCCAGGTCGTATTGCTGGCGGTTGAACAGAATTTCGCTGTGCATCAGCAAGGCTTCTTCGGAGTAGGGGTTGTCGGGATATTCCAACAGCTTACCGGACTGTTCCAGTACGGTGTTGTCGTCCTGTTGCTTTTTGGCGATGACGCACAAGTAATAGCGTGCGTTGAGGCTGAAGGCTCCGCTCGGGAAGCTTTGCAGGTAGCGGCTGAAACTTTCCTTGGCAGAGGCGAGTTCTCCCTTCATATATACCTTTTCGGCCGCAATGTAGGTCAGCGAATCCTGTTCGCTGGGTTCGAAGCTGATGTTGCCGGGCAGTTGTGCGGCAAGGGCTGCGAATTCATCTACACGGTTGGCATCGACATAGATGGACTTCAGGTCGCGCATGGCCAGACGAGCTTCTTCGCTGCCGGGGTATTGGGTGACTACGTGCTTGTAGGCTTCGATGGCACGATTGTAGTCGTTGTTCTGGTAATAGAGCAATCCGATTTCGGCGGCAGCCTTGCGGCTGACGGGGCTTTCGGGGTATTTCTTCAGCAGTTCATCGAAAGTGGTGATAGCCTGGCTGCTGTTGCCTGTCTGCACGTAGGAGCGTCCTTTTTCGTAGAGGGCATTGACGGCATAGGGCGAACTGGGGTATTTGGCAGCCAACTGGTTCAGCAGCTGTACTTTGCCGGAGTAGTCTTTCTGCAATCCGGCTACTAATGCCAGCTGATAATAGGAGTAATCGCCCGACGGCGTATTCAGGTTCTCGGCACGGGTGTAGTATTGGCGGGCTTCGTCGAAGTAACGGTTGTGCAGATAGGCGTCGCCGATGCGGTTGTAGGCGTCGGCCAGCAGGGCAGGGTTGTTGCCTTTTTGCAACTGGATGAACTTCTGGAAGTTGTTTTGTGCCGTACCGTAGTCTTTGCGGTGGAAGGCGATGTAGCCCAGATTGTAGTAGGCCAAGGCGAACATGTCTGTGTTTCGCTGGGTGGTAAGGGCTAAGTAGTCGTTGAAGTTTCGTGCGGCTTCCTGCATCCGGTTCAGACGGTAGTAAGACTCGCCTCGCCAGTAAAGGGCTTCGGCTTTGGTCTGTAGGTTGTACTGTCCTAAGCTGATGCTTTGGTTGAAGTAACCGATGGCTTGTTCGAACTGGGTATTGGTGAATGCCTGTGTGCCTAACTGGAACAGAATCTTCTGTTTGGCTTCCAGAATGGCCGTACCCGGACGGGTGATACGTTCGATGGACTTCAGGGCGGCATCGTAGCTACGGGTATTCATATAGACTTCTACCAGGTAGTTGCTTGCCTTGTCGGCGTAAACCGAGTTGGGAAAGTCGTTCAGGAACTTTTCGAAGGCAGTGACCGACTCGCCGAAAGCCGAGTACGAGGTTTCGTGTATGCAAAGGGCGTGGTTATAGGCAGCCTGCTCCTTTACGCTGAGGTCGGCATCGGAAGCGGCAGCCTGTTCGAAAGCCATGCGCGCCTTATTCTTGTCGTCCAGTTGCAGATAGGCCAGACCCATGTGCAGCCAGGCATTTTGGGCAAGAGCATCCTGTCCGTCGGCCACTTCGTTCAGCAGTTCGGGTACTCGGGTATAGACCTTGCTGTGGTAGCAGGCCATGCCTTGCATGTAGCGGGCGTCGCGTCGCAGGGGATGCGAGTTGCTTTCGCCGGCATACTGGTCAAAGGATTTCATGGCTTCCATGTATTTGCCAGTGTGGTACTCCGCTGTACCGAGTACACGGTACATTTCAGCTTCATCAGGCTGGCCGGAGTAGGCTGACAAATAGTTCTGTGCTACGATTTCGGCTTTGTCGAAGTTCTTCCTGATGAGGTAGATCTCGGCTATATAATAAGGAACGAGCGATCCGTATTTCTGGTCGTCTTGCAAGGAAAGGAAACCTTTGAGAGCATCGTCGTACTGCTGCTGCGTATAGCGGATGTACGACAGGTAATAGGTACAGTCGGACGCATACTTTTCACTGACAGAGCGCAGTGTCTCAAACCAGGTAGCTGCCTCGCGGGTATTTCCCGTTTTCAGGTAGCTGACGGCAAGACGATAGGTCATGTCGTCGCGTTCGGCGTTGCCGAGCAGGTCGAGTTGCGAACCGTTGAACATGGCAAGTGCGGCATCGTAGTCACCTTTGAAAAAGTAGGTGGAGGCGATGAGTGCCTGCAGGCGGTTTGCATGTGGTGTGTCGGGGTGTTTCTCCATGAAGGCCTGCAGCAATTCCGTGCTTCGGGGGTTGCGCAGTTCGTATTCAGCGCATACAAGCATATATTCGGCTTCTAATTTTTCGGCAGTTTCGGGAAGTGGCTGTCCGTCCCGGTCGGTTTGCTGGATGAAAGCTTGCAGGGACGGGATGGCTGCCGAGTAGGCTTTCTGCTGAAACAAACTTTCTCCCTCCTGGTAAAGTCGTTGGGGGGAAGTGGTTTGCCCGTTGGTCTGAGCCGTGGCGAGCAGGGGTGCGCAGCAAAGGGCTGTGCAGAGTATCCGGGAGATTCTGTTCTTCATTTTCTATCGTTTAGAATGTGCATTTCACAAAAATACGCTTTTCGGGTTGATTTTGTTGAATCTGTTTGGCTTTTTTATAGATTCGCGCGGAGGTGGTGATTCTCTAAAAACTTTTGCAAGCCTTTGCGGATGGAAGTCAGACCGAATTCTTCTGTCCGAATATTTTTTATCGGAAGGAAAAAGGCATCGGCGGCATCATCCATGGCCTTGAAGTGAAGCAGGTCTTTCACGGTGCAGCGGAAAAACATATCCAACGTATGTACGGGAAATCCCGAATAGATATAAATGTTGGGTATCGAGAAGAGATATTCGGCACGGGTTACCTCCATACCGGTTTCTTCTTTTACTTCGCGGCAAACGCCTTCTTCGCCGGTTTCGAACATATCGACGAAACCGCCCGGAAGGTCAAGGGTACCTTTGGCCGGTTCTTTCCCGCGCCGGCAGACTAACAGTTCGTCCTGTTCGTTGACGATCAGTGCCACGGTGGCTGAAGATGGGTTGAAATAATAGACGAATCCGCAATCGGGGCATTGCTTGGATTTTGCGTTGTGCACCTCGAAGCGGGGTGAACCACACTTCGGGCAATATTGGAATTGTGATAAAGGATGTTCCATGTTCCTGGTCTTTTTTGCTTTGACGGCAAAGATAATGCAATTTGAAAGGATAAGTTTCAAGTGCAAACGATTTATTTTCATGTGATTTTGCTACATTTGTCAGTTGAATGGCTGTATAGATGCAGAATTTAGAAGCTGTTTTGATTTCATTCGATAAATTTGTTAAGCATGATTTGGATGAATGCGATTTGTACCATGGCTTCCGCAGTTTCAGCGAGGAATTCATAATCGATGGTTAGCCTTCTGAAGTTTTCCAGCCATGAGAAAGAGCGTTCCACAATCCAGCGCTTAGGCAGAACTTGAAACTTGGTTGGACATTCGTCCGGCCTGAGCACGACATCCAATACCCATCCGAATTTCTTCTTGACCCAATCAGCCAACTTTCCCTTATAACCACCGTCTGCCAGGATTTTCACCAAGCGCGGGAATTTATAAGCAAGTTTCTCTATGACTTGCGGAGCGCCTTTGCTGTCATGCAGGTTGGCTTCATGGATTGCGACGGCTAACGGAAGACCAAGCGTATCGACAATTATGTGCTCTTTCCGCCCCTTGATTTTCTTGTTCCCGTCTATACCGCGGTCAGAATCAACATGATGGGAAGTCTTCACACTTCTGGAATCCATGATGCCAAGGCTGGGGCTTTCCTGACGCCCTGCCTGTTTACGGATGAAAGCGTGCAAGGTATCCATCACCTCTTCAAACACGCCTTCAAGCTTCCATTTACGGAAATAGTAATAGACGGTTTGCCAAGGGGCGAAGTCAGAGGGAAGCATACGCCACTGGCAGCCGGTCTTGTTGATATAAAGGATTGCATTCATTATCTCTTTAAGAGAATGTTTTCGGTTCCTCGCTTGCGGTTCTAAAATATTTTTTATAACTTGCCACTGTTTTTCAGTCAGGTCGGTTGGATAGTGTGTCATAACTTTATAGTTTGGTACCTTTAAAGATATAACATTTTTCCAATTGGCCTGCTGATTTCAAATTTTAAGGAGACTGTAACATTATTCTTGAATCAATTCAAAACAGTTTCT
>CABROZ010000043.1 GCA_902472795.1 uncultured Bacteroides sp.
AAGCTGCCAATATCAAGCATCAATGATTTATTCAGGTCATTGGGTTCAAATTTATTCAATCCGTTGCCATACTCCCTTCCACATGTTGAAAACAGTATTTGCGCAGTATTCGAAATTAAATAGGCAAACAACAAATCTGCATCAACTCCAAACAGATTGCTATTCACGTATATACAATGAAATGTCGTCAGGTTCATTACCTGCGTTTCATTTCTTACAAATCTTAATCCATTCCGGTTGAACACATTGACCCAAATAGGAGAAGGTGCCCTTTTTTCCATTGAATACCATGGAGTACGTTTGGAAGTAAGATATCTTTCATTTATTTTTTCTTCTTCTCCTTTGCTGATATAGAGAGACAGATTTTCATCCTGCCTATTTACCGGATTTAATATATATACATTCTTATCACCATTCACCAGCTTATCAAAATCTTCAGATGTGAAACAAAGCCCACTCACATCTGCAGCATGACAAATACACGGTTGCATATTTACCATATCAATTCCAAAGCTTTTCACTTTCGACAGGTTAAACGAGAAATACTCATTAGCACCTGTCGCAATACCTCGCATCACTTTAGCATAAGTCGCAAATGGAACCAGATTCCTGAATTGTGGCACATCGGTTGGAGAATAATAATTTTTCCATTTCAAATCAGCATGTATATCCTTGACACCGTAAATGAAATCCGAATATTTATTATTGGGATATGACAGAATGATTTGCTTTACTTTTTTAAGCTGGGCAACATCATTAACATACGAGAAAGCTATTGCATCGGCATGTTCATCGTTTGCACACAATACAATAGCCGAGGTTGTCAACGCATCATCAAAAACATTTTCTTTAAAATTAAAAACAATGATATGCCGGAGTTTTCTTGATTGAATCAGGTATTCTTTCACACCCACTCCATAATCCGAGTTCAAGAATTCCGAAGGAATAATAAAAGCGCATCGCCCACCTTTCTTCAACTGATTGATGGATTTCAACAAGAACAAAGCATAGAGATTGGTATGAAACTTCAATTTGATATGAAGCTTCTGATTGACCGTTGAAATGGCACTCTTGTTGTCATAGTCATGAAACTTGAAATAGGGAGGATTACATATAATGCCATCATATTCTTCATTCCAATTATTATTGTTGACATAATCCTCCAATCTCAGATTCACACAGCGAACGCCATCAAAAACCTTTAATGCCTCTTTGTAAATAACGTCATCAACATCGTATCCTGTTATCGACAGGTGAGGCTTCTTAGATAATAAGATTCTTGAAAATATTCCCAGTCCAAAAGCAGGCTCTAAGACGTCCGATAACGCATCGTTTCCAAGCAACCATTCCGTCATCACGTCTGCAACCTCAGCAGGAGTAAAGAACTGAGCATATTTTTTTCTATGTTCCAATGAGACTGTTGAAGAATAATCAGACTCTATTATACCACTAATATCCATTAAAAATCCTCGTTTTCAATATTCAGTATCGATTTCAAATTCTCCAAATCCAAATATGCAGTACCGCCTTGAAATGATACATAAAAAAGCAATCTCCCACGTCCCATTTCCTTCCTTACGCTGCTATGGCAAGGTTCATCGACTCGATGCGCTATTTCGTACCCCACATTGGAACGAATCTTGATGGTAGTCTTGTTCTGATTCTTCGTATCTTGTTCTATCGAGAAAATGCTTCCCTCATTGTTACTGTCAGAAATAATATTCAGAATTTGCTCAAAGGATATGCCATATACCTTATCAAAAAACACTTGAAAATAATAATGGGGGACATTAAAAGTTTCAATCCATTTATACACCACTTTGATATCTTCAACTTTCGGTGTAATCGACAAATAATCTCTTTTCTGAATCTCCCTGATACAATTCTTCAAATCCTTGAATTTCCCGTTCAATTCCATTAACGCACGTGTAGAGCGCCATCCGGGTACTTTAAAATCTAAGAAATGGATGGTTTCCGGGGTTATTGCGTTAAGAACATCTATATATTTCAAACGCAACGGGTGATTAAGTAAACTACGATACGATGACAAAATATCTTCCTTCAGCTCCATTGCACGGGCTATATTCTGCTCTGTCCTTTCGGACATAGCTCTTTCATATTTGTCAATAAGAAAGGCACTTGACCTTACTTCGATTCCTGCTACAGCCTTCTTGACATAATCATCAATTTCGCAATGCGGAACCTTACTAATATCAAGCCCCAGATCGGCTCTGAAGTCCGACTTCTTAAATATCAGTAAATCGGGACGTTTTCCGATGGTATCCAATTCATTTTGAAATTCCTGATAAAATACGTCAAAACCTTCATCGCCCGCCACTAAATCGTCATTCTTACCATAATGAACCGTTACATAGTTATGAGAAACATCATTTATGGCACGCATGATGAGATTTTCCGCCCAATCGCCTTGTTCTTTGTTCGTGATAAAATTGGATGAAGCCTGCGTAGGGACATTGGCTGGAGTCCTTTCTTTTGAGAAATCTACTAACTCAGAAGGTATATTGGCTGCTATTCTTTTTATCGATTCAAAGTAAGTCATCTTGTTTTCCATCAAAATTGGTGTGTACAAAGATACTATATTCTGTGGGGTTAATGTGCTAATTTATATACAAAATACACCTAATTCCGATGTTCGGGTGTAAAAAAGGGCGTAAACCTCGCAAACGCTTGATTTACACCCTTACTTGCGGAGAGACAGGGATTCGAACCCCGGGTGCCTCGCAGCACAACGGTTTTCAAGACCGCCGCAATCGACCACTCTGCCACCTCTCCAAGACTATTTCTTATAGGCTTTTCTCTTAAAGCGCTGCAAAGGTACGAATCTTTTTTAATTCCGCAAACATATTGGGCAATTTTTCACGAATTAATCGTATTTTTGCCTCCAAATTAGGCTAAGCCAATGATATATCCACAGAATTTTGAACAGAAAATAGGTTTCGACCAGATACGCCAGCTGCTGAAAGAGAAGTGCTTGAGCACGCTGGGAGAAGAGAGAGTTGCGGATATGGTGTTCACCGACCGGTTCAATGAAGTCAAAGAAAGACTGGATCAGGTCAGCGAGTTTGTCCGCATCCTCCAGGAAGAAGACAACTTTCCCGCACAATATTTTTTCGATGTACGTCCGTCGCTGAAGCGCATCCGCGTAGAAGGCATGTACCTGGACGAGCAGGAACTGTTCGACCTGCGCCGCTCGCTGGAGACCATCCGCGACATCGTACGCTTTCTGCAAGTGAAGGACGATGACGAAGAAGAAGCATCCCCATACCCTTGCCTGAGCAGACTGGCAGGCGACATCACCGTATTCCCGCAACTGATAGCGAAGATCAACGGCATACTGTCGCCCTATGGCAAGATTAAGGATAACGCTTCTACCGAACTGGCACGCATCCGACGCGAACTGGCCAGCACCATGGGAAGCATCTCGCGGTCGCTGAACAGCATCCTGCGCAATGCACAGTCGGAAGGAATCATCGATAAGGATGTCGCCCCCACCATGCGCGACGGGCGATTGGTGATCCCCGTCGTTCCTGCTCTGAAGCGGAAGATAAAAGGTATCGTGCACGACGAGTCGGCCAGCGGAAAGACGGTATTCATCGAACCCGCCGAAGTAGTGGAAGCCAACAACCGCATCCGCGAACTGGAAGGTGAAGAACGACGCGAAATTATCCGCATACTGACGGACTTCTCCAACCAGCTTCGCCCCTCAATACCCGACGTGCTCCTGTCCTACGAGTTTCTGGCCGAGATCGACTTTATCCGCGCCAAAGCCCTGTTTGCCGAACAGACAGCGGCACTGAAACCGACACTCGAGGACAAACAGATCATCGACTGGGCACAGGCTGTCCACCCGCTGCTGCAACTGTCGCTGGCCAAGCACGGCAAGAAAGTGGTACCCCTCGACATCGAACTGAACGAAAAGCAGCGCATCCTCATCATCTCCGGTCCCAACGCCGGCGGAAAGTCGGTCTGCCTGAAGACGGTGGGCCTGCTGCAATACATGCTGCAATGCGGACTACTTATCCCGATGCACGAACGCAGCCATGCCGGCATCTTCGGCAGCATATTCATCGACATTGGCGACGAGCAATCCATTGAGGACGACTTAAGTACCTACTCTTCGCACCTGACCAACATGAAAATCATGATGAAGAACTGCAACGAGCGCAGCCTCATCCTGATTGACGAGTTTGGCGGAGGCACCGAACCGCAGATAGGCGGCGCCATCGCCGAAGCCGTACTGAAGCGTTTCAACCTGAAAAAGACGTTCGGCGTCATCACCACCCACTACCAGAACCTGAAACACTTTGCCGAAAACCACGAAGGAGTGGTGAACGGCGCCATGCTGTACGACCGCCATCTGATGCAAGCCCTCTTCCAGTTGCAGATAGGCAATCCGGGCAGTTCGTTCGCGGTCGAGATAGCCCGCAAGATAGGTCTGCCGGAGGATGTCATTGCCGACGCCTCGGAGATAGTGGGCAGCGAGTACATCCAGAGCGACAAATACCTGCAGGACATCGTGCGCGACAAGCGTTATTGGGAGACCAAACGGCAGAACATCCGCCAGCGCGAAAAGCAGATGGAAGAAACCATCGCCCGCTATCAGGCCGAAATGGAAGAGTTGCAGAAGTCGCGCAAGGAGATTCTGCGCAAAGCCAAGGAAGAAGCCGAACAGCTGATGCAGGAAGCCAATGCCCGCATCGAGAACACCATACGCACCATCAAGGAGACGCAGGCCGAAAAAGAGAAAACCCGTCAGGTGCGGCAGGAGCTGACCGACTTCAAGGAGTCGCTGGAAGCACTGGCCAACAAGGAGCAGGAAGAAAAGATTGCCCGCAAGATGGAAAAGCTGAAGGAGAAGCAGAACCGGAAAAAGGAAAAGAAGAACCGAGACGCCAACGCCGCCACCCTGTCGGCCGAAGAACAGGCAGCACGCCAGGCACGTATAGAAGCCGAACGCCTGGCAGCCATCGTACCGGGAGCAGCCGTCAGAATAAAAGGACAAACTGCCGTAGGCGAGGTGATGGAAGTGAACGGCAAGAATGCCACCGTTGCTTTCGGAAGCATCAAAACCACAGTGCGCACGGACCGCTTAGAGCGTACCAACGCGCAGCCGCGACAGGCCGACCTTTCGACCAAAAGCACCTTCATCAGCAGCCAGACGCAGGACAGCATGTACGAAAAGAAGCTGCACTTCAAGCAAGACATCGACGTGCGCGGCATGAGGGGCGACGAAGCCTTGCAGGCCGTCACCTACTTCATCGACGACGCCATACTGGTAGGCGTCTCGCGCGTACGCATCCTGCACGGCACAGGCACGGGCATCCTGCGCACCCTGATACGCCAGTACCTGCAAACCGTACCCGGTGTCCGACACTTTCAGGACGAGCACGTACAGTTTGGCGGAGCCGGCATCACGGTGGTCGATCTGTAACAGACGTCCACCTATATATAATAGAAAGAAAAAAGAATAAACGCAATCCGGATATCGACCTATGAAATCAATCAAAGAACTCTACCGCATCGGAACAGGCCCGTCGAGCAGTCACACCATGGGACCGCGCAAGGCCGCCGAAATCTTTCTGCAACGGCATCCCGAAGCCGCTGCGTTCAAGGTAACCCTGTACGGCAGCCTGGCCGCAACGGGCAAGGGACACATGACCAACGTAGCCATCACCGAAACCCTGCAGCCAGCCGCGCCGGTAGAAATCATCTGGGAACCGAAAATATTCCTCCCCTTCCACCCCAACGGCATGAAGTTCGTGTCGCTCGATGCCGAAGGCAAAGAGACCGACTCGTGGACGGTGTTCAGCGTAGGCGGAGGCGCCTTAGCCGAAGAGAAAGACGGCAGCACCTCGGTCAACACGCCCGACGTGTACGAAATGAACCACCTGACCGAGATTCTGCACTGGTGCGAGCGTACCGGAAAAAGCTACTGGGAGTACGTCAAGGAATGCGAGGAAAGCGACATCTGGGACTATCTGGCCGAGGTATGGACCACGATGAAAGACGCTATCCACCGCGGACTGGACAACGAAGGCGTCCTGCCCGGCCCGCTGAACCTGCGCCGCAAGGCTGCAACCTACTTCATACGAGCCAGCGGATACAAGGCATCGCTGCAATCGCGCGGCCTGATATTTGCCTACGCCCTTGCCGTGAGCGAGGAAAACGCCGCCGGAGGAACCATCGTGACGGCTCCCACCTGCGGCTCGTGCGGCGTAATGCCCGCCGTACTCTACCACCTGCAGAAGAGCCGCGAGTTCAGCGACATCCGCATCCTGCGCGCATTGGCTACGGCCGGGCTCATCGGAAACATTGTGAAGCAGAATGCCTCCATCTCGGGTGCCGAGGCCGGATGCCAGGCCGAAGTAGGAACCGCCTGCTCGATGGCCTCGGCAGCCGCCAACCCACTCTTCGGAGGAAGCCCCGCCCAGATAGAGTATGCCGCCGAAATGGGACTGGAACACCACTTGGGCATGACGTGCGACCCCGTGTGCGGACTGGTTCAGATACCCTGCATCGAGCGCAACGCCTATGCTGCCGCCCGTGCGTTGGACGCCAATCTCTACTCGTCGTTCACCGACGGCATGCACCGCGTTTCGTTCGACAAGGTAGTCGAAGTCATGAAACAGACGGGCAACGACCTGCCTTCACTCTACAAGGAAACCAGCGAAGGCGGCCTGGCTAAGGACTACCGCCCGATGTAAACACCCGGCAGACGGACTGTTCCGAGACTTCCTGCCGGGAGTCCGCCTGTCCGACAGCTGACTTATCACCGCCAACAATCCGCGTACAACGTACTGCACCCTTTTTGCAGCCTCACTGCAAACAAGGATGCAGCGACGCTGCAAAGCTGTGTGCAGTAACACTGCAAAGCCGTGTGCAGTAACGCTGCAACCTGCGTGCAGTGACACTGCAACCTGCGTGCAGCAACAGTGCAACCCGCGTGCAGCGACCGTGCAGCCTGCATGCAGCAACCGTGCAACCTGCAAGCAGCGGCCAAAACCCTTGCGGCCGACGAAGCAGAAGCCTGCCGAAAAAGGATAGAACAAAAAGAGGGCGTATCGTCGGATACGCCCTCTTTCACCGCCAATGGCCGGAATTACCATCAGTCATCAATGTCAATCAGCTGTCCTTTCTTGTTGAACGTCAACGAAAGTCCGTTGCTCAGTCCCACTTCCACTTCACCGCGGTCGCGCTCAATCTTGGTGCATGTCATGCCCGGATATTGTGTTTCAATCATCTGCTTGGCATACGACGGAACCAATCCCTGCGGCAAAGCGGCACGCTTGCAATCCACTTCTTCCCAACTTCCCTTACCGTCGAATTCGATTTTGGTACGGTCGGTCATCACTACTTCGTAGGTCTTCGAAAACAGTTCGCTTTCCACTTTGATATAAGAAATCTTCTTATCACCGAAATACTGTTTGATGAAGGTCTGGGCCGCAGCCGGAAGGTCCTTCGAATCCATTGTTATCACATCACCGGCTACTGAGAACTGAATAGTCAGGAGAGCCATCACTAAGAATGCAAAAATCTTTTTCATACGCTTTGTTTTTTAATGTTGGGTTAAATACTTGTTTCGAATCTTTTGATACTGCAAAGGAAACACCCGAATTTGGAAGAAATTGGGAAAAACAGAATGCTTTCTTCCTTTTTACACTATTTAACCAATGAAAAGACATGCATGCCTTCTTCCCAGCGATAGGTCAGCCGCAGCGAGCTGTTCGAGGCAATGGCCTGGCTGATGGCAAGGCCCAGTCCGTTGGATTCCTTCTTGCGATCCACACTGTGGGCAAAGCGGCGGAACAGCGTATCGGCATTCAGCGGAGCCGTACCGGTGTTCTTCACGACCAGCGACGAAGGTGTCGTCTCCACGACCAGGCGGCCACCATCCACGTTGTGCAACAGGGCGTTCTTCACCAGATTGCTCACCAGAATATGTGCCAGCGAGGCATTGCAACGAATGATGAAAGGCGTTTCGCCCTTCACCCGCTCCAACGCAATCTGCTTGTGCTCGTATATGTCCATCAGGTCGGGAAGCAAATCATCCAGAATGCCGTCCACCGACACTTCTTCCGTCTCGGCATACTGGCCGTTCTCGATGCGCGACAGCAGCAGCAAAGCCTTGTTCAGCTTCACGGCACGCCCCAGGGTGGAATAAATGGCGTCGAGTTCCTTCAGCTGTTCTTCGCTCATGCCTTCGCTTTCGGCCAGCAGTTCCAGCTTACCGCGGGCAATGGCCAGCGGCGTCTGCAGTTCGTGCGAAGCGTTCTCGATGAACTGCTTCTGTTCCTCATAGGCCTTGTGGCTGCGCGAAGCCATGTCGAAGGCGGCATCGCCCAGCATACGGAACTCACGAATGCCGGTCTCGTTCTCCAACGGAGGAACAGCGGCACCGGGTTGCAGACGCTGCAACCATTCCATCAGGCGGTTCATTGGTCGGAATATTTTCTTCAGAATGAGGCGTGTCCCCACAGCCGTACTGCACAGGAAGAGGACGAACAACGCAAGCAGATACCAGAACATGGCATTGACCATGTCGTCGCGTTCGAGGGTCGAAATCATCAGTTCCAATTCATAGAACTGACCGTCGGGCATCCGAAACGCTGTACGATAGACGCGCACCGGCTCGTCCTCGTTCTCGCTTTCCACATAGACAAACGAATCGTAGAACATGTCGCGATAGTGCTCACCCTCCTCCACCGAGATGGGACGAAAGTAGTAGAAAGACATCAGATTGTCGCCTTCGGTCTGAAGCGTGGAAGGGTCGTACAGGGCATTGTTGATGATAATCTGGGCATAGTTCTCCAACGTGTCGTCGGTCTCGTCCATCACCTCATAAATAATGGTATAGTAAAACAACACACCCCCTACAGCCATCAGCCCCAGCAACCAGAGCGACAGCTTGCGATAGGTATAGTGCAGCAGCTTCATACTTCCGACAGTTTATATCCGAAGCCGTAAACGGCTTTCAGTTCCACCGTGGCACCGGCCTGTTTCAGCTTCTTGCGCAGGTTCTTCACCTGCGAATAGATAAAGTCCAGCGAGTCGGCCTGGTCGATATTGTCGCCCCACACCGATTCGGCCAGGCTCATCTTGTTGATGACGCGGTTGGGATTGACCACAAAGTAGTAGAGCAAATCGAATTCTTTCCGGTTCAGCTGCAGGGCAACACCTTCGACCGTAGCCTGACGCTTGTCGGGATAGAGCAACAGATTGCCTATCGACACACTGGTGTCGCCGTTGTTCTGCCGTCGGCGTATCAGCGACTTGATGCGCGCGTTCAGTTCGGCCAGATGAAAAGGTTTGGTCAGATAGTCGTCGGCTCCCAGCTCCAGGCCGTCCACCTTGTCGTCGAGCGAATCCTTGGCCGAGATAATAAGCACGCTGTCGCTACGGCGCAACCGCTTCAACTCGCGAAGCAGGTCGAGGCCGCTGCCGCCGGGCAGCATAATGTCCAGCAGGATGCAGTCGTAGTCGTAGTCATTGATTTTATCGAGCGCCGAGTTGTAGTCGGCAGCAGTCTCTACGACAAACTTCTCTTTCAGGAGCGAGGCGCGGATGGTTTCGCGCAAGTCCTGTTCGTCTTCAACAATCAGTATTTTCATGGCCACAAAGGAAACTAAGAAATCTGGAATCTTTCTGGAATCATTCGGCAGCGTCGTCTTCGTACAAGTCTTCCAGCAGTTCTTCCTGCGCCATCGACATCTTGCCGTCAACCGACACCGTAATCCTTAAGGGAATATAAAGATCGGTTTGCGGATAGCAGACACTGGCCGCATAGATAAACCCCTGCGAGGTAGTCTTGTCGAACACCAACCCTTCGAGAATGGCGTTCTTCAGAAACTTCGCATCGACCAGCGAAGCAAAAGTCTCTTTGGTGAACACCTTGTCGAGCACCGTATGTTCGCCGCAGGTAAGGCGCAGCGTAATGCGATTGTCCACGTACTTCTCGCCCTGATCGTTCACCACTAGCGGAAGACTTTCATCGGGCTGACGCTTGACGTGCGACAGATACTTCTTTCCACGATAGTCAATCGGAGTCTTTATGTCGGACACTTGCATGCGTTGCGGTCCCTTCACTTCCACACTGTCCTGCCCCACGACCTGCAAGTCGTCCGTCTTATCCTTCTTGGCCGACGAGCATGCAGCCAGCAGACCGAGCACAACCCATGCAAACAGATAGAATAATCTCTTCATCTTCTTTTCTTTATTTGTAATGCTTGACCGCACAAAGATAATGCAAACTTAAGAGTAGAGCAAAATCATGAACAAAAAAAGAGGAATGTGAGCCTGGCAAACCTTCATTTCTTCCGGTTTGCCGTCACATTCCTCAACCCGATCAATTAACCAAAGAGTACAAAATTACAGTTTAACCGTAACCTTCTTACCCTTATAAACAACCACCTTTTCATTTCCGTCGGGTGTGCAAACCGTAAACTTGCGTTCGGTCAGCATACCTTCGTAAGCTCCTTTCCGGGCACCGATAGTCAGCGTATGCTTGGCATCGTTCCAAGTCATAGGTATTTCGGTGTAAGCGCCCGATTCGTAATTATAGTTATCACCTTCATCTTCGTAAAGGGTAAAGCTTCCGTCGGCTCCCGGATAAACACGTACAGTCAGATTATCCCACTTCTTCTCGCTTGTATATTGCACGTCGGGACCGATGGGAAGAATGCTTCCGGCACGCACAAAGAGAGGAATACGATCGAGAGTCGTAGTGATCTTCAGATTCTGTCCGCCCTCCGAGTATTCATTGGTCCAGTAATCATACCATCCGCATCCGGCAGGCAGATAGACCTCCATGCTCTTCGACTGGGTAAAGTCGGCAGCCAGAACAGGAGTATCGGCTTTCTTGTTGCCTTGTCCCCAACCCTCGTTCTCCTTCAGTTGTTTCTGCTTTTGTTCGGGAGTATATTGGGCATGCAGCACCGGTGCTACCAGCAACGACTTACCAAACATATATTCATTGCCGATGTTCCACGTCTTCTTGTCGTTCAGGAAGTCCATGAACAGTGCACGCATGAATGTTGACTGGCGATGACTTACCTCCCAGGAAGTAGAATACAGATAGGGCAGCAACGAGTAACGCAGCTTCACAGCGTCAACCAGTGCATCATAAACAGGCTCGCCTGCCTTGCCATACCAGTAGAACTCGCGGGAAACGTCGGCTCCGTGGCTACGCATCATCGGACAGAAAGCTCCGAACTGCACCCAGCGGACATACAGTTCCTGATACATCGGGTTCTTCGTAGCGCTGTTGTCGCCAAAGTTTGTATTGTACGAACCGGCGAAGAAGCCACCCAGATCGGAATTCCAGTGAGGCATACCGGTCAGCGAGAAGTTCAGTCCGGCAGTCACCTGACGGCGGAACATGTCCCACGACGACTGTACGTCGCCCGACCATACGTTAGAGCCGTAACGTTGCTGTCCTAAGAAGCCCGAACGGGTCAGGATGATCACACGTTTATCTTTCGTCACTTCACGCTGGTGGTCGGATACACCGCCCACGGTCATCAGCGGATAAGCATTGCGAACACTGCGGTAAGAACCCAGATAAGTCTGACGGTCGAAATCGCTGGCCTTCTGGTTGAAGTGGTCAGGTTCGGTAGAATCCATCCACCAGCCATCAACGCCCAGACGGAAAAGTCCTTTGTTCAGATAGTCCCAATAAATATCGCGTGCTTTCGGATTATAAGCATCGTACACGCGTACGCCGGAAGGATATTCCGGATTGGGCGGCCAACCTTCTACACCCGATTGCGGCCATGTCTCGATGTCGAACAACAGGCCTTCCTTATCCAAAGCACGGTAAGGCTTCGTAGCTGGTCCGAACGACGACCAGATGGAAATCATCAGATGTGCATTCAGCGCATGAATGTCGTCAATCATCTGTTGCGGACGGCTGAAAGTCGGGTTCTGGAAGTCCATGGCGTTCCACAGATAGTTGTGACCCCAATACTGCCAGTCCTGAATGATGCAGTCCAAAGGAATACCCAGTTCGCGATACTTCTTTACGACACCCACTGTTTCGTCCTGACTTTTATAGCGTTCCTTGCTCTGCATGAAGCCATAGCTCCACAACGGCATCATGGGTACTTCGCCGGTCAGTGCACGCACCTGAGCAATTACTCCGTCGGCCGAACCGCCATACATGAAGTAATAGTCGATGCAATCGCCTACTTCCGAACGGAAAGAGGTTTCCTTCTCGTTATCGGTATAAGTAGTGGCTGAATAGTTATCCCAGAAGACGCCATAACCTTTTGTGGACTGGAAGATGGGAGATACGTCTTCTACATTGCCCTGTACAAGCACTTTGGTCATATTGCGCTGCATCATCTGGCCGTTCTGCAGCTGGCCGAGTCCGTAAAGACCTTCTTCCTTATCCACGGTGAAGCCCTGATAAACGGAATATGTAGCCTTACCGGCATCGTTGAAAGGAGTAAAGGCCTGATTGTTCTCCTGTTCCTTCAGCAACAGGCTACCGTCAGCCTTTGCATACGACAGCACACCGGTTTTGGTATCAAGTGTCACCACCAGCACGGGGCTCTTCATGACAATCTCGCCATTATCCGATGTAGATACCTTCACGTCCGACTTTTCGGGAAGAGCAATCACCGAAAGGCTTTTCTTATCTACCGTCTTGCCTTGCGGAGTCTTCAGCACACGAAGGCTGTTTGGATTGAACCACTGCACTTCCACATCCATCTGCTTGCTCGGGATGGAAGTCTTGATGCCGCTTTCCGTCTGCTGATAGGTCTGCGACCAAGCTAACGCCGTGCACAGACAGAGAGCCATTGTTACTAAGTTTCTTTTCATATTGTAATTTGCCATTGTTCATGCTTGTCAGAGGTTGCATGCAGACAGATTCGACACACAACCCTCTGATTCGCAGTATAGTTATTATTAATGTTTGTCTTAAATATCAGATAAAAATAGAGAAGAAGGATTATTTGAATTCCCACCAATCCAACATAAACAGATTGCCCTTCTGCATGGGCGAGCCCTTGAATACAAAGTACAAGTCGTGTACACCTGCCACTTTCTTTACCTTGGTTTCAAACTCACGCAACTCGTCCTTGGTATGGGTTATCTTGACAGTACCTATACAATCACCATCTTTAGAGTCAAGACGGATCTCCATGAAGCCGCCATACAGATGGCAGGAAGCCGAAACCTTGAACGAAGAAGCGCCTTTCTTGAAATCGACACCTTTCACCATCAGGTATTCGCCATCGTCGATATCGTTCACCAACTGATTCCAGTGGTCACGTGCCCACGGACTCTTCTGGGTCGTCTTCAGCCCATATCCCCAGGCCATTGTTTCAGCCTCTACCTTCCGATAAGGATTAAAATGTTCGATCTGTTCCAACTTACAATCTTGGAAATAAGGCAACTCCTTGATTGTTCCGTCGGCATTGTACTCCATTTCAGCGGCTGAAACCGAACGGCGTTCGGCATGACGGCTGGTCTGGAAACGGAAGATATCGTAATTCTGACCAAAGCAATACGATTTACCTTTATAGTCGATAATGCCGGGATGATTACCGCGGGTACGGGGCGTATGATCCATGATGTGGCCTTTATACTCCCAAGGGCCTGTAGGGCTATCGCTCATCGCATAGCCGATACCTTCAGGACAACAAGTAGAAGCAAAAGCAAGATAATAGTGGCCATTGCGCTTGTAGAACCAGGGGCCTTCCTGATAGTCCTGTATTTTCGGCAACTTCATAATCTCGCCCGAATAAGAAATCATATCCTCGTTAAGTTTTACACAATAGAGATTAGGATTTCCCCAATACATATAAGCCTGGCCATCATCATCAATAAATACAGTCGGGTCGATGTCGTCCCAATGCTCTCTTTGCCAAACCAAAGGCTTTCCAATAGGATCCTTGAATGGTCCGAAAGGAGAATCGCTCACCAACACGCCGATGCCATGACCGTGTATCGGGCAATACATGTACCACTTTCCGTTACGGTTGACCACGCTGATAGCCCAAGCACCATTGTCTCCTTTATACCACTTGTTAAAGTCGCGTAAGGATGCCACCGGTCCGCGATCCTGCCAGTTGACCATATCGGTAGAAGTGTAGAGCAGCCAGTTCTGCATCTTGAAGTTCTCGGCATCGTCTTCGTCGTGGCTCGTGTAAAGATAAATCGTATCGTTGTAAACAATCGGTGCTGGATCGGCCGTGTATTTAGTCTGAATAATGGGCATATTCAGTTTAGGCCATTCATTGTCGGCATTTTGTGCCATCATCATCCCGGATACGCCTAAAAGCAATCCGGCAATTCCTAATTTTACTTTTTCCATGATATAGATAATAATCGAATAAAGATTGATAACGGGAGCAAAATTAGCCAAAAACACCGTAGAAGGACACTACAAATGTTGAAACAAACAACAATTTCGTTGAAAACACACTTTTCCGTCAGTGTTTTCTCGACTTATCGGCATATTGGGAAGGCCGTACGCCAAACTCCTCCTGAAAGCACTTACTGAAATAGCTCGAAGTACTGAAGCCCACACTGTCGGTGACTTCAGCCACCGTATAGCCTTCTTCCAACAACTGGGCAGCACGCTTCAGGCGAACCGAACGTATAAAGTTTGTCGGAGTTTTTCCTACAACAGCCACCAGTTTCCGGTACAGGCCTGTACGATCCATCCCCATATCATGACTCAACACTTCTACCGAATACTCCGGATTGTTGAGGTTCTGTTCTACGAAATGCAATGCCTTCCGAATGAAGGCTTCATCGGCATCACTCAACAGCATCCGGCCGTCAGTTTGTTCTTCGGGCACGGCATGCAGCTGTTCTTTCCGATGCTCTTGCTGCTCTAACAGGCGACGCATATCGACCAACAGTTCGTCCAGGTTCAAGGTCTTTTCGTCGGCAGGAAGTGGCAGTAATACTCCCTCGGAAAGTTGCCCGACCAGCGACTGCAACTCCAATGCATGCTGCTGGATAGCCTGCAGCTGCATCTTACTTCTACCCTCGTCCGTATGTTTCAACAGCGAATCCAACGGAGAAATAATCTTTCCGACGGGTTCCTGCAATTCCTGCTTGATGTTCTGCAGGAAAATGGTTTTCATCTCGTCCAGTTTTTCTTTCTGCTCGCGCATCAGATGACGGCGTTTACTGCGGACGTACTTCATCAGGATAAAGACTACTCCTCCCACTATCAGCAGGAAATAAAGTACAATGGCATATCCGGTGCGCCAAAAAGGCGTTTTCACTAATATATGAAGCTCGGCATACTGTTCCGACCAGTTTCTGCCATTGCCGGCAGCCCTTACTTTGAACACGTATCTACCCGAAGGCAAGTCTGTATAAGTCACATATCCCTTACCATCGGCCGAATGGATTTCCCTCTCCATCTTGTCGATGCCCTCTAACTGATAGCGGTAATAGGTCTGAGTAGGATTAACGTAATTCATGGCCGAAAACTCTATCGTAAAGAAATTCTGGTCGTGCTCCAATTCAATCTCGCGTGTCATCGTTACAGGTCGCTCCAATATCACATTACCATGATATGCTTTCCCGCTTTCCACCCGCTCACCAAACAGGCTGAAACCGACAAATAAAGGTAAATAAGCGCTTTGTTCGGCCGTGACCGACGAAGGACTCAGACGATTAAACCCATTGATTCCACCCCAGTACAATGTTCCGTCGGAAGCCTCGTAAACCGAACGTTCGCAAAATTCGTCAGCAATCACTCCATCAAAACGGTTGAAGTTCACAAACGAATACTTTGGTCCGGCAGACGTTTTGTCCACGGTCAGATGACTGATTCCGTTTGCCGTCGATACCCAAAGCGTTCCGTCGGACGTACGGAGCAAGGAGCGTACCGAATTGTTCACCAAACCATCCGACGTATAGAAGATGCGCTCATCACCCGTCACAGCGTTCCATAGCAGAAGTCCATCTTCCAGACCTATCCAGTAACATCCATCTCCGGCATAGGCAATGGCATTGCATGCATGACAAACGATGTGAGATTCGGCCTTTTTCTTCCGTCTGTCATATACAAACCATCCCTGCCGCGTGATGCCGGCCAACGTATCCTTCCCTACCGCTATCGTCTGTAGAACCGCTTCGTCCACTCCCGGAATGTTCATGTCGGATGTCCGCTCTGAAGGCAACAATCCATGCTGATAAAGGGATATTTCACCCGTCTGCGGCATAAAGAGGTAATTTCGTCCGTCCGCCGTCACTATCACGTTGCCGTCATCCGTTTCATCGAATCCGGTTACATGCACCGTCGCGTCCTCCGGCAACGGAAACAACGCCTTGCCTATATTCTGAAAACGGAACCGGTCCGGATGATAATAAAGGATGCCACGGTTCAAGGTCCCTATCCACATGCCTCCCTGGCGGTCGTTGTATAGCGTACTCAGCTCCGTATCTATCCTCTGACCGTCCACTAACTTCAAGAACGGCAGATTCTGTATTTTCCTTAGATCAGATGAAATATTGAACAATCCCTCTGGCCCACTTACCCAAATGCTGCCGCTACGGTCAATGGAAAGATGATTAAACCAGGCATCGGTAGCCATCACGAGGCGCCACTTCCTGTCGTCAACATCATAATTCAGCATGACGCCACCGGCATTTCCATTGCATAACTGATAAAAGGTATGTGCACCCTGCACCACGTAGGACGTGTTTCCATAATGTCCTGCCGGAAGTCCGTCGGGACGTTCACGACGATACAGCTCACGACCGGAAACCAGATCGCGGCACACCAGCAAGCCAGAACGGTAAAACAGATACAACTTACCATCGAGTACGCCCAAATCGTAAAGCTGATCTCCCCCCAACGAAACATTCCGTAAAAAGACGGACACCTTACGACCGCCTTTCTGCAGACGCAACAATTCATCCCGGGCACTGACAAACCACCATGTCTGCTCCTTATCCATAAACAGGTCTTTCACCGGAGTATCTATGCCCCACTGAGCCAACAGACTGTCGGGACGGACAACAAACTCTTCACGTCCGATGTCGGCTACCAGCAGACGATACTGATTCTTAATCCACATATAGCCGTTGGCATCTATATAAGAATGGTGAAATCCGGAATATTCGGTCAGACGGCAGAAGTGCCTTTGGTCATAATGCAAATAACCGAAGCTGGTACCATCGTAGATATTCAGCTGCCCTTCCGTCATAATCGCCATGCGCCCATCGGGCAACTGGGCGATGTTTCTCACTTTATTGCTCGACAAACCTTGCGAAGCGTCTATCGGTGTAAAGGCGTAATGATTCTCCGAAAAAACAGGCAAGGCGACCATCAGCCAACATGCCAGGCATACCAACCGCCATACGGCACACCATCCGCTGCCCGTTACCTTACAACCCCGTTTTTGCCCTGTCATAAACAACATATTTTATTTTCCATTTGATGCGGCAAACTTACGGAAAATCTCTGGAATAACCTCGAAAAACGGGAGAAATGACGCTAAACGACTTAATATCAGAGTTGTTACGGTGTCAAATGATGACAAGCCGAAAAATCGGAAAACGCAAAGAAAAGCGGATTTAAGAAGAAGAATGGTTTGCAAATCATTACCCGT
>CABROZ010000044.1 GCA_902472795.1 uncultured Bacteroides sp.
TTCGGCGGGTATCAGGTTGCTGACGGCCACGCCTTTCGACCGCATCTGTTCGAAGGCCCGGGCGAGCAGGCGACGCATCAGTCCGCGGCCCCGGTGGGCGGGATGGGTGCAGGCGCCCGACACGTAGGCGGTGTCTATCCGGCTGTTGCCGAAGGTCATGGGGTAGGGCAGCATTTGCAGGGCCGAGACGACTTCGCCGCCTTCGGTAAGGGCGATGTTGACATCGTCGGTGTAGCGCAGGCGGAAGTAGAGGTCGGTGAAGGCTTCGGAGTCGTCGAAGCACAGCTCCCAGAGGGCGCGGACCTGATTGATCATGGGGAGGTTCATTCTTCGTTTCCTGTTTTTATTTACCACTTGATGTGCGGCACGGGTTCCTGCTTGAGGCAGGCGCTGTACTTTTGCAGGATGATGGCGGGTTGGTACGACAGTTTGGCCTTGCGCAGTCCTTCGATGCCGAGGTCTTCTTCGCGGTTCAGATAGACGTACTGCGGGGGGACGTGGTTGGCAAACTCGTAGTTGATCATGGCGTAGGCACCTTCGATGGAGGTGTCGGCCTTCTCGACGTGTACGCCGAAGGTGTCGCGGTTGATGGGCATCCCGAAGGTGAAGGCGGCGATGCGTCCGCCGACGTGCAGGATGCCGCCCGTCAGTCCCAGTTCTTCGAAGTGGTCGAGGGCGTAGGTCAGGGCGCGGCGTTCGTTGCCGGTGCCTTCGTGCTGCTGGCAGTTGTTGGCCAGGCACCATTCGGCTTCCAGGTCGAGGCACTCGCCGATGCGGTCGGGGGTGATGGGGGTGTACTGGTAGTCGGGGTAGGTGCGCTTGAACTTGTTGACGTGGTTGCGCTTGGGCTGCAGCTTTTTGCCGGCCAGGGTGGCGAGGTCGGTGCGCAGGTAGAGGTAGTCGGCATAGTCGCGGTCGGCGGTGAAGGTGAACTGTCCCGGCATCAGCTCCTCGAGTTCATCGCACATGTCGGTGCAGATGCCCAGCAGGCAGAGGGGCTGGCCTTCGTGGTGGGCGTCGTCGATGAGGGCGTCGAGGACGTGGCGCAGGTCGCCCTGTCCGATGGGCATCATATAGACGAGTTCGCCGGCGGCCCAGAACTTCAGCAGCAGGAAGCCGTCCATCACGGCGTACTGTGTGCCGTAGAGGAATCGCCAGCTGCAGAGGTTGGAGAAGGACAGATCGCAGTTGCGCCGCGGGCTGTCGAGGGTATATGAGGTGATGACCGCTTTGTCGGCCGGGGTGATGTCTTTGAAGGGTATCATGTTTTTTCGTTTACGAGTGATGATTTGATAAGTTAACAACTCTGCGGCCGGTTTGGTTTGCGGGTTGTGCCGGCCGTGGCCGAAAAGTGCCGCAGCCGGCTGTGGCTGCCGACATCACAGCATGCCCAGCAGGTCGAGCAGCGTCGGTGTGAACAGGGCGGTGAAGATGCCGTTCAGCGTCAGCGCTAAGCTGGCGAAGGCGCCGTACTTGCGGCTGACGTCCATCGCGGCCGAGGTGCCTACGGCGTGTGCGGCGGCTCCCATCGAGAGGCCTTGCGCCATGGGGCTCAGTACGCCCGTCAGGCGCATCATCTTGAAGCCGAGGATGCCGCCCAGCAGCCCTACGCAGACAACGACGGCTGCCGTCAGCGAGGGGATGCCGCCCAGCGACTTGGCCACCTCCATGGCGATGGGGGTGGTGACGGACTTGGGTGCCAGCGAGTAGATGATTTCGTTCGAGGCACCCATCAGTTTGGCAATGAGCACGACGGACACGACGCCCACCACGCATCCGGCCAGCTGCGACAGGATGATGGGCAGAATCTGCTTCTTGATGGTCTCTAATTGCAGATACAAGGGCACGCCTAAGGCCACGACGGCCGGCTTCAGCCAGAACTCGATGAGGTGGCCCGCCTCGTTGTAGGTGGTGTATTCGATGTGTGCCATCTTCAGGAAGATGATGAGCACGGCAATGGTAATCAGGATGGGGTTGAGCAGCATGATGCCGGTCTTCTTCTGTAACAGCTTCGACAGGAAGAAGACGCCGAAGGTGACGGCCAGCAGGAAAAAGTTGTTTTCGAGATAATTCATTTCTGTTTACGGGTTAAGGGATGACGATGGAAATAACGGTGCAGAAGCTGGTGTACCCAGCCGGTCGAGACAAGCACCAAGGCGGTGCTGGCTACCGTAGCAATAACGATGGGCCAGAACTGGGCGGCGATGACGTCGAAGTAGAGCATCAGTGCCACGCCGGGCGGCACGAAGAAGAATCCCAGATTGGCTACCAGAAAGTCGGACATGCCCTGCACCCAGTGCAGCTTGATCCAACCTAATTTCAGGAAGAGGGTGAGCAGCAGCATCCCGATGATGCTGGACGGCAGTTTGACGCCCGTCAGCCAGACAATCAGTTCACCCAAGGCAAGGCATCCGAAGAGGATGGCGCATTGACGAATCATAATACTGTTAAACTTAAAAAAAAGTAATACCTTATTGTTCATTTCGCTCCGGCGGAGTCGCTCCCCGTCGGGCGGTTATGCTGAAAACGGCTGCAAAGGTAGCGATTCTATCGGTCGGTTGTACGGTCGGGAGGGGAAAAAGTTATCGTTTGCGGCGCACTTGCACGGCTCGTGAGCGACACTTGCACGGCTCGCGAGCGACACTTGCACGGCTCGCGCCCCCGAAGCGCGGTCGTCGGCCGTCGGCGGCTTGTGTTAAATTTTCCAATATTTGACGTTTCTCCCGTAAAATAGCCTCGAATTGCAATGTTGATATTGCAAAATTGTGTAATTTTGCAGCGTGAATAACACAGATTACTGCCGGTCATTCTTATACACTATATAGTATCATGCAAAGATTAATTAACGAAATCGTTGAGCGCGCCAAAGCAAACCGCCAACGCATTGTTCTTCCCGAAGGAACCGAAGAACGCACCTTGAAAGCTGCCAACCAGATTTTGACAGACGGAGTAGCCGACCTGATTCTGCTGGGTAACCCGGCCGAAATCGAAGCCTGCGCCAAAGAGTGGGGCTTGGGCAACATCGGTAAAGCCACCATCATCGACCCCGAAAACCATCCCAAGATGGAAGAGTACGCACAGTTGCTCTACGAACTGCGCAAGAAGAAAGGCATGACCATCGAAGAAGCCCGCAAGTTAGTGCTCGACCCGCTCTACTTAGGCTGCCTCATGATAAAGAACGGCGATGCCGACGGTCAGCTGGCCGGCGCTCGCAACACGACGGGCAACGTACTGCGCCCCGCCCTGCAAATCATCAAGACCGCCCCGGGCATCACCTGCGTATCGGGCGCCATGCTGTTGCTCACTCACGCTCCCGAATACGGTAAGAACGGTGTCCTCGTCATGGGCGACGTAGCCGTAACCCCCGTGCCCGATGCCGGACAGCTGGCACAGATTGCCGTCTGCACCGCACGCACCGCACGCGCCGTTGCCGGTCTCGACCCGAAAGTGGCCCTGCTCAGCTTCTCGACCAAAGGCTCGGCCAAGCACGAAGTAGTAGATAAGGTAGTCGAAGCCCTGAAGATAGCCAAGGAAATGGCTCCCGACATCGCCATCGACGGTGAACTGCAGGCCGATGCCGCCCTCGTGCCCGAGGTAGGCGCCAGCAAGGCTCCGGGTTCGGCCATCGCCGGACATGCCAACGTGCTCGTTGTGCCCAGCCTCGAAGTAGGCAACATCTCGTACAAGCTGGTTCAGCGTCTGGGCCATGCCGACGCCGTAGGCCCCATCCTGCAAGGCATCGCACGCCCTGTGAACGACCTGTCGCGCGGATGCTCCATCGAGGACGTTTACCGCATGATCGCCATCACTGCCAACCAGGCCATCGCAGCCAAGGAAAGCAAGTAATTTCTTGCAAGGAGTTATAGAAGTTAAAGGGAGTTATCGCCCACCTTTGGGTGGGCTTGGAAGTTAAAAGCCAATAGAAAGCAGACCATTCACGATGTATCGGCTTAACTTCTTAACTCCTTACCTCCTTAACTACCGGTTAAAACGTTACATGCGAAACTTAATTTTTTAATTCTTTATTCTTTATGAAAATCTTAGTTCTGAACTGCGGAAGTTCATCCATCAAATACAAGCTGTTCGACATGGACAGCAAGTCGGTCATCGCACAAGGCGGTATCGAGAAAATCGGCTTGCCCGACTCCTTCCTGAAGCTCACCTTGCCCAACGGCGAAAAGAAGATTCTGGAGAAAAACATCCCCGAACACACCGTAGGCGTAGAGTTCATCCTCAACACGCTGACCAGCCCCGAGTACGGAGCCATCAAGTCGCTCGACGAAATCAATGCCGTAGGCCACCGCATGGTGCACGGCGGCGAAAAGTTCAGCGAGTCGGTGCTGCTGACCAAGGAAGTGCTCGATGCCTTCACCGCCTGCAACGACCTGGCTCCGCTGCACAACCCCGCCAACCTGAAAGGTGTTCATGCCATCGAAGCCATCCTGCCCAACGTGCCGCAGATCGGCGTCTTCGACACCGCCTTCCATCAGACCATGCCCGACTACGCCTACATGTACGCCGTTCCCTACGAACTGTACCAGAAGTACGGCGTGCGCCGTTACGGCTTCCACGGAACCTCACACCGCTACGTATCGCAGCGCGTATGCGAGTTCTTAGGCGTGAAACCCGAAGGCTTGCGCATCATCACCTGCCACATCGGCAACGGTGGTTCCATCACCGCCATCAAGGACGGCAAGTGCGTTGACACCAGCATGGGTCTCACTCCGCTCGAAGGCCTCATGATGGGTACACGCAGTGGCGACATCGACGCCGGCGCCGTCAGCTTCATCATGGAGAAAGAAGGTCTCGATCCACAGGGCATCTCGAACCTGCTCAACAAGAAGAGCGGCGTGATGGGCATCTTCGGCAAGTCGAGCGACATGCGCGACCTCGAAAATGCCGTTGCCGAGGGCGACCCGAAAGCACGTCTGGCCGAGAACATGTACTTCTACCGCATCAAGAAATACATCGGTGCCTATGCTGCCGCACTGGGTGGCGTGGACATCATCGTCTTCACCGGCGGTGTGGGCGAGAACCAGGCTTCGGCCCGCTGGGGTGCCTGCGAGGGCCTCGAGTTCATGGGCGTGAAGCTTGATGCCGAGAAGAACAAGGTACGCGGCGAGGAAAAAGTCATCTCGA
Organism: uncultured Bacteroides sp.; assembly: GCA_902472795.1. GTDB lineage: Bacteria > Bacteroidota > Bacteroidia > Bacteroidales > Bacteroidaceae > Bacteroides. The sequence continues at coordinate 5,140 of CABROZ010000044.1, forward strand.
CCGACGATTCGAAGGTGAAAGTCGTAGTCATCCCCACCGACGAGGAGCTGATGATTGCTTCGGACACCGTAGCTATCTTGAATAAATAATCTGATTTTCAGATATTTTTTTTCATTAGTTAAAGGAAAGGGCGTATCCGCGAGGGATGCGCCCTTTTTTGATATGTTTGCATCCCGTTTTTCTCTTCCTCGTTCTCCTGCCCGTTCTTTCTCTCTCTTTTATCTCTCTCTTTTCATAGCTTCCTCCCTCCTTCTGTATCCCCTTCTGGGAAGGCTTTTCAGCGGTTTTCCGTGTAACCGGATTGCAACAGAGTCGTAAACGCATTGTTAAGGTCGCGTAATCTCTCCGTAACCGGCGCTCTCTTATTTTGCAGCCGAATTAAAACTACGATTATGAAACGGAAATTCTTAGAGAGATGTATGTTATGTCTTGCCGCAGGATTGCTGTTCTGCAATCTTCCGACGGCGGCTGCAAGCGGTGGACGTCCGTCGGCTTCGGTGGATCAGGTCCGTGTGAAAATATTGGTGAGCGGCACCGTAGTCGATGCCACAGGTGCCCCGCTGCCCGGAGCCACAGTGCGCGAGCGTGCCACAGGCAACGGTACGGTGACCAACATCGACGGACACTTTTCCCTGTCCGTATCGTCCGAAGCCTCGTTGGAGGTCAGTTTCGTGGGCTATGCCACCAAAGTGGTGCCTGTGGCCGGACAACAGGAGCTGAAGATTGTGCTTGTAGAAGATGCCGCCGCGCTCGACGAAGTAGTGGTAGTGGGCTATGGCATCCAGAAGAAAGTCAACCTGTCGGGTTCGGTCGATCAGATCGGCACCAAGGAACTGGAGAAACGTCCCATCGCCGACCTGTCGCGCGGACTGCAAGGCATGATTCCCAACCTGAACATCGACTTCACCAGCGGTGAGCCGGGACAGGCCGCCAACATCAACATCCGCGGCGAAGCCTCCATCAACGGCGGAAGCCCTCTGATACTGATTGACGGAGTGGCCGCTGACGTCGAAGGGATGAACCGCCTGCTGCCCGAGGACATCGAAAGCCTGTCGGTGATGAAGGACGCTTCGTCGGCAGCCATTTATGGTGCGCGTGCCGCTTTCGGCGTCATCCTCATCACCACCAAGCAGGGTAAGGGCGACCGCATACAGGTGGACTACAACAGCAACTTTGCCTGGAAACGCCCCTCGACGCTGACCGAAAAAACGTCCGATCCTTACATCTACCTGAAACTGAAGAACATCGCCGTGCTCAACACCCCCTGGAGTTCGGGACATGTCACGAGCGACGAGCGCCTTGAATGGGCACGCCAGCGTTCGGACAACCCCGGCGGAACGCCCTCCGTGCGGCTCAACCCCTTGGACGAAACGCAGTGGGAATACATGGGCAACCGCGACTGGACCAGCTACTACCTCGACCGGAGCACCTTCAGCCAGACCCATCAGGTGGCCGTGTCGGGCGCTACCGAGAAGACGCGCTTCTACCTCTCCGGCGGATTCGACGACGAGGACGGACTCTTTTCCGACATCGTGAACAACGACAAGTACCGCCGTTACAGCATGCGTGCCAAGGTCAGCTACGACATCTGGAAGTGGCTTACCCTGTCCAACAATACCTCGTACGTAGTGACCGAACGCCGCAAGCCCAGCTATTACAACATCTCCACCTTCTTCGACCTCGAACCCCACGACATGGACCGCAACCCCGACGGCACGTGGGCCAGCGGCGAACTGGGCGAGGCACTGGCACAGCTGGTGGACGGCGGCGAGGAAACGACCCTCTACGGACGCCTGCAGAGCACCTTCTCGGGCGAGATGAACTTCTGGAAACGCATGTTCGTGGTCAACGTCAACTTCACCTTCATGAAGGGACACGAGGCCTACGACTGGTACAAGAACACCTACCGCCTGGGCTACGGCCCCGACGACATTCGCGAACAGGGCGAAAGTCGTGCCTACAAGGGCAGTACGGACAACCTCTACACCGTGTTCGAGGTTTACGGCACCTTCAACAAGCTGTTCAACGAACGCCACCACGTGACCGCCATCCTCGGCTTCAACCAGGAGTACAACCGTTCGGACAACTTCACGGCCGACCGCTACAATATTATATCCACCGGCCTGCCTTCCATCGCCTTGTCCTCGGGGGCGCAATACGTCAACGAAGTCTATAAGGACTGGGCCATCCGCGGCTGCTTCTTCCGGGCCAACTATACCTACGACAACCGCTACATCTTCGAGATGAACGGCCGTTACGACGGTACCTCACGCTTCCCCAAGAACAAACGCTTCGGCTTTTTCCCGTCGGGCTCGGTAGCGTGGAGGCTGGACAGCGAACCGTTCTTCGACGGGCTGAAGGACCTCTTCTCGCAGTTCAAGCTGCGCGCTTCGTACGGCTCGCTGGGCAACCAGCTGGTAAGCGAGTACGGCTACATCCCCTTCATGAGTTCGCAACTGGGCAGCTACATCATCGACGGCGAACTGCAGCAGACGGTCACCTCGCCCGACCTGGTTTCGTCCGACTACACCTGGGAAAAGGTGCAGACCGTCAACGGAGGTATCGACCTGGGCTTCATGCGCAACAAGCTGACCCTCTCGTTCGACTTCTACCGCCGCGACACCAAAGGCATGCTCACCATGGGCCGCGAACTGCCCGGCGTGCTGGGTAAGGAAGAACCGCAGGAGAACGCTGCCAATCTGAAAACCCGCGGATGGGAACTCAGCATCGGCTATCAGGACGAATTCCGCCTGGCCGGAAAACCCCTGAACTGGGCAGCCCGCTTCGTCCTGTCGGACAGCCGTACCTGGATAACCAAGTTCGATAACCCCACGCGCAACCTTACCCAGTATTACGAAGGACAGGAGATAGGCGAAATCTGGGGACTGCAGAGCGACGGACTGTTCCGCAGCAAAGACGAAATTGCAGCATTGGACGAGACCGAAATCATCCCCTGGGGAGCACTCGAAATCGTGGAAGGATGGCCCAAGTACAAGGACCTGGACGGCGACCAACGCATCACCAAAGGCTCGACCACCGTTGACGACCCGGGCGACCTGAGCGTCATCGGCAACTCGGCGCCCCGCTTCCGCTTCGGACTGAACCTGAGTGCCGAGTGGAACGGATTCGACGTAGCCGTCTTCCTGCAAGGCATCGGAAAACGCGACTTTTATCCGCAAAGCTACCTCTACTGGGGCTTCTACCAGCAACCCTATAGCGGCGGACAGCTGCACACGTTCGACTTCTACCGTCCCACGTCCGACAGCGAAGTAGATATGGCCAAGCATTCGCAGTCGTACATCGCGGCCGGACTGGCCAATCAGAATCTCGACGCGAAGTATCCCGTTCTGCAGTCGTGGCTGGCCGATAAGAACTTGGGAACCCGCATCGACCAAGCGATGGGTCTGGCCATCCCCCAGACGGGCTATATGCTGAATGCGGCCTACCTGCGTGTGAAGAACATCACCATCGGCTATACACTGCCCCAGGAATGGGTGCGCAAGGCGAAGCTGAGCCGTGTGCGTGTGTTTGTCAGCGGCGACAACCTGTGCGAATGGAGTGGGGTGAAACCTTATTTCGACCCCGAATCCATCACCGATACGTCGGCTTTCGGCTACGTTTACCCCTTCAGCCGCCAATACTCTTTCGGACTTAATGTGACATTCTAATCAAACATACAGTAAAATGAGAAACTATATAATATCCAGTTTGGCCCTTTCGGCCACCCTGTTGCTGGCTTCCTCGTGCAACGACTCGTTCATGGACCGGCAGCCCCATACGGAAATCGGTGTCGATTCCTACTTCAACACCGAGCGCGACCTGCAAATGTATTGCTACGGTCTGGTCAACACACCGGGCTACAGTTACGACTCCGACGAAGGCACCGACGACCAGGCCACCACTTCGAATGTGGAAGTCAAGAACATCATGCTTTCGCCCAACCCCACTTCAGTCACCATCAATGCCGGATGGGATTGGGAACGCCTTTACGACATCAACTTTTTCCTGGCCAACTGCGACCGCGCCAATGTCACCCCCGACGTCCTGGCGCATTATCAGGGAGTGGCACGTTTCTATCGGGCCGAGTTCTATATGGATAAGGTGAAAACCTATTCCGACGTACCCTGGTACGACAAGGTGCTCACGACCGATGACCCCGACCTTTACAAGGCCCGCGACTCGCGCGACTATGTCGTCGGCAAAATCTTCGAAGACTATCGTTTTGCAGCCGAGCACGTACAGGCCGACCAGCCTCAGGGAGCCGTCAACAAGTGGATTGTGCTGTCCATGATGGCCCGTCATGCCCTGTACGAAGGCACCTACCGCAAGTATCACGACGAACTGAACCTGCAGCAGACCGCCGCCGACTATCTGCGTATGGCAGCCGATGCCGCCTGGCAGGTCATGCAGGAAGGCGGTTTCAGCATCTACAATACAGGACATCCCTACGAAGACTATTCCACGCTGTTCAATAGTCCCGACCTGACCACCAATCCCGAGATGATACAGGCACATTACTACGAGAACGACGTGGCCGAAAACGGATTCTGGGCCTACATGTTCGGCAACTACATTCCCTGTCCCACGAAAGATCTGGTACAGGCCTACCTGATGAAGGACGGTTCCTACTATTCTTCGCAGCCCGACTATCGGACCCGTCAGTTTGTCGATGAGTTCAAGGACCGCGACCCGCGCATCTATCAGACACTGGCTTATCCGGGCTGGGAACTGGTCAACACCATGACCTATGCCACCGGTGCCGGCATCTATGTGCAGGAACTTAACAAGAACTTCTCGGGCTACCACCAGATAAAAGGCTTCATCAACAACAAGGACGAAAACTACTACGTGGGCATCGACTTCCCCGTCATCCGCTATGCCGAAGTGCTGCTCACCTATGCCGAGGTAAAGGCTGAACTGGGCGAACTGACGCAGGACGTGCTGGATCAGACGGTCAACCTGCTGCGCGACCGTGCCGGAATGCCCCACTTGCAGATGAATCCGCCCGTCGATCCCGTGATGGCAGAAGCCTTTCCCGGTGTCGGATCGACGCTGCTCGAAATCCGTCGCGAGCGTCGTGTGGAACTGGCGTTCGAAGGTTTCCGCTTCGACGACCTCATGCGCTGGCACGCCGGCAAGCTGTTGGAGCATGAGCCCGAAGGACTCTACTTCCCCAGTTTGGGCAAGTTCGACCTGACCGGCGACGGCATCGAAGACATCTGCCTGATACCTTCCTCGCAGTCGATTCCTGCCGAAGAAGACAAAGAAACCAATGCCTTGGGCGAGAAACTGGTCTATTACCGTGCCGGAACCATCGACGACCAGAATGCCACCGTTTATCTGAGTGACGGCGATCATGGTACCATTCAGACCATCAAGGACATGGGTACTTTCCAGGAACCGAAGTTCTACTATCGTCCCATTCCCCGTCACGAGATGGATCTGAATCCCAATCTGGGACCGCAACTCTTCGGCTGGGAATGATCCCTTCCCGCAAGCATTTAATGAATAACTCTTTTAAAACAATACGAAAATGAGAAAAGGATTTTTATCAAAGTGGGTGGTCCTGTGCTGTTGCGCTGTCAGTCTGGCTTCCTGCAATCAGACTGACCGGCAGAATCAGCCTCAACAACCTGCCATCAAACTGACGTTCGCTTATTTAACTGATGTCCACCTGAACAAGGACAATAGCGGCAATGGCAACGAAGGCCTGAAGAAGGCCCTGAAGGTTGCTGCCGACCAAGGAGCCGAATTTGTACTTTTTGGCGGAGACAATGCAGACACCGACCAGCTGGGCGATGCCGAAGTGACTGCCGATACCTTGCATGCACGCTTTGCAAGGTTGGTGAAGGAGTCCGGACTGCCGGCTCATTTCACCATCGGAAACCACGACCGGTTCTATCTGGCCGGAGGAAAGGCCGATACACTGGGTTTCGGAATGTTCGAGAAACATTATGGCAAAACTTACGGTTCGTTCACGCAGAAAGGTGTTCATTTCGTTACCCTCAACAGTCTTTATCCGCAGGGTGGTGAGGCACCCTACAGCGTAGGCACCGAACAATTGGCCTGGCTGAAGGCCGACCTTGACACAGTGAGCCCTCAGACGCCGGTCATTGTTTCGCTTCACGTGCCCATGCTGTCGCTCTATTATCCCGTAGTGGAAGGAACGATGAAGGCCTGGGATATGATTGCCGACAGCAAGGCTGTGGTTGACTTGCTGAAGGAGCACAATACGCAACTCGTCCTGCAGGGACACCAGCACATCTACGAGCAGATTCAGGAACGCGACTTGTGGTTTGTCACTGCCGGTGCCGTGTCGGCATGCTGGTGGCAAGGACCTTTCTTGACTACACAGGAAGGCTTCCTTTTGGTCAAAGTGGACGAAAACAACCGCATCTCCTGGGAGTACATCGACTATGGATGGGAAGTACCCGGAAAATAACCCGATAATCATAAAATGAAAAAATGAAAACGAAACGATTGCTGATGACGGCAGTTTTGGCTGCCGCCTGCTGGAGCGGAATGTATGCCCAGCAAACACAAGAGCTGCCCGACCGTATCAAGATGGGGCAGGAGAGAGTGAAAGTACGTCATGACATCAGTCTGCCGCAGATTGACGGATACGACTTGCTGAAGTGTGATTTCCACATCCATACCGTCTTTTCTGACGGCATCGTGTGGCCTTCACTTCGTGTCAACGAGGCATGGGAAGAAGGTCTTGATGCCATTGCCTTGAGCGACCACGTAGAGGGACAACCTGCCCGCGAAGGCATGAAGAAGGGCGACCTGGATCTGGCTTTCAAGAATGCCGAGGATGAGGCGCTGCGGCGCGGCATCATTCTGATTAAGGGAGCCGAAATAAGTCGTTCCATGCCCCCCGGACATCTTAATGCCCTCTTTCTGAACGATGTGGATGCCTTACAGAAGGACGACGTTGTGGAAGCACTGCGCGAGGCACACAGGCAGGGAGCCTACATCTTTTGGAATCATCCGGGATGGAACGTCAAGGAAGTGAAGTGGCACGACATACACGAACGGCTCTGGAAGGAAGGCTTGCTGAACGGCATCGAAGTGTTCAACGAGTTCGAGTGGTATCCCAAAGCACTGGAATGGGCCAAGGAAAAGAAACTGACGCTGATGGCCAATACCGACGTGCACGATGTCATCGAGCGCCTGTATGACAGGACGCAGGTGTCACACCGTCCTCTGACCCTCGTGCTGGTCAAGGAACATACGGCGGCTGCCATTCAGGAAGCTCTCGCTCATCTGGTTCTACGATACGCTGATAGGCAAGGAAGACTATCTGAAGAAGTTCTTCGAAGGAGCTGTCCGTGTGCAGCCTTCACACTATGCAACAGAGGCTTCGGCTTACGTGACGGTGACCAATACGTGCGACGTCCCCTTCAGACTTGAAGTGGCTTCGGAAGTCAAGGGCTATCCGTCATGTATCCAGCTGCCGGCAAGGGCTTCGGTTGTTGTGTCGGTACCCAAAAACAGCACTAACCCCGTTGCTTACAAGGTAACCAACCTGCTGACAGCCTATGAACAGTGCATTGAAGTTTCGTTGTTTTAACGGAAAAGAGGAGTGAAGGTAGGCCGAAAATGCCTACCTTTGCTTGTATTATTAACCATTATATCATAGTTATGAAACGATTGACGTATTTGATGCTCTTCCTGTTGGTGGCCTTTGCGGCAAAAGCACAGCAGGCAAAGTATGTATTCTATTTCATTGGCGACGGCATGGGCCTGAACCAGGTGAACACTACCGAAATGTACCTGGGCGAACAACAGGGACGCATCGGTACCGAGCCACTCTGCTTTGCTTCCTTCCCCGTGGCAGGCATGGCCACCACGTTCTCGGCTTCCAACTCCATCACCGACTCGGCAGCCGGCGGAACAGCCCTTGCCACCGGTGTGAAGACCTATAACGGCGCCATCGGCGTAGATGCCAACAAGGAACGGGTAATGAGCGTGGCCGAGCGTGCCAAACGTGCCGGCAAGAAGGTGGGTGTCACCACCAGCGTCAGTGTCGATCACGCCACTCCGGCAGCCTTCTATGGGCACCAGCCTGACCGTAGCATGTACTACGAAATAGCCCTCCAGCTGCCCGAAGCCGGTTTCGACTTCTATGCAGGCAGCGGTTTCCTGAAGCCAGCCCGCACGTTCGACAAGAAAGATGCTCCCAGCATTTACCCCATCATCGAGCAGGCCGGATACACCATCGCCCGCGGGATTGACGAATATCAGGCCAAGGCCGGTGATGCCGACAAGATGGTGCTGATTCAGAAAGACGGTACCGATGCATCGAGCCTGCCTTATGCCATCGACCGCAACGAGGGCGACATGACGCTGGCACAGATCACCGAGAGCGCCATCGACTTCCTGTCGCGCGACAACAAGAAAGGCTTCTTCCTCATGGTCGAGGGTGGAAAGATTGACTGGGCTTGCCACAGCAACGACCCCGCCACGATGGTCAAGGAAGTCATCGACATGGACAACGCCGTCCGTGTGGCTTACGAATTCTACAAGAAGCACCCCAAAGAGACGCTGATTGTGATTACAGCCGACCACGAAACCGGTGGATTGGGACTGGGCAACAGCAACTACACGCTGAATCTCAAGTCGCTCGATTGTCAGAAACAGTCGGTTGACCTGCTGTCGCGCGCCATCACCGACCTTCGCAAAGCCAAGGGCAACAAAGCCACTTGGGAAGACGTGAAAGCCTTGCTGACCGAACGCATGGGCTTCTGGGGCGAACTGACTCCCACCTGGGAGCAGGAGAAGATGTTGCGCGACGAGTTCGAATCGTCCTTCGTACGCAATAAGGTAGTCTTCGAAGAGAGTCTCTACTCGAAGACCGAACCGCTGGCCGCCGTTGCCAAGAAGGTACTGAGCCAGATGTCGAAGTTAGGCTGGACCACCGGAAGCCACTCGGCCGAATACGTACCTGTATTTGCCGTAGGTGCCGGCTCGAAGCTCTTCATGGGCAAGATGGACAATACGGACATCCCGAAACGCATCGCCAAGGCTGCCGGTTACAAGTGGTAACCCACCGCGGCCTTGCGCCGGGCGCAAGCTGAAGAGGGTGCATTAAGCAGAAGAACAGGTTACAAATTTTAGGCACGGATTACACGGAAAATCACGGTGAAAAGAATAAAACAATCCGTGAAAATCCGTGTAATCCGTGCCTGAATAATCAGTTCTTCTGCTTAATGCACCCTTTTTCGTATCTATACAGTCGGCTTTTACAGCTTCGTTTCCCCTTCGATGAACTCTTCGAGGAAAAGGTTCTCACCGTCGAACACGGCGTACGAGAAGTAATTGATCCAGTCGCCCAGGATGACGATGCGCGAGGTGGCGCTCAGCATCAGGTCGAGCTCGATGTGGCGGTGTCCGTAGATGAAGAAGTTGATGTCGGGATGGTTCTTCAGATAGTCCTTGGTGTAGAGCACCAGGAACTCGTTGTTCTCGCCCATGTAGTCGGGTTCCTTGCCGTTCACTCGTTTCAGGCGGCTGTGCTTGGCCCAGTTCAGCCCGAACTCCATGCTCCAACGCGGATGCAGGGCCGAGAAGAGGGTTTGCAGCGTGCGGCTGTGGAACATGGTGCGCAGCAGCTTGAACTTCCGGTCGGGGTCGCCCAGCCCGTCGCCGTGGGCCAGGTAGAACTCTTTCCCGTAGATTTCGGTGGTCAGGGGGTGGCGGTGCAGGATGACGCCGCACTCCTTGGTCAGATAGTCGCCGCACCAGATGTCGTGGTTGCCCGTGAAGAAGTGCACTTCCACGCCTAAGTCGGTCAGTTCGGACAGTTTGCCTAAGAAGCGCGTATATCCCTTGGGCACGACGGTCTTGAATTCGTACCAGAAGTCGAACATGTCGCCCAGCAGATAGACGGCAGCTGCCTTGTGCTTGATGCTGTCCAGAAAGTTGACTAAGCGGCGTTCCTGCGTCCGCCCGTGTTCGATGGCCCGTGAGCCGAGGTGTGCGTCGGAAAGGAAATATACGTTCTTCATATCAGGCTTGATGTTAGGGGTTGGCGTTTATCTCTTATTTGAACAGTTCGTCCAAGTATTTGTAGAAGGCGGGGTCTTCGCCTATCACTACTTTGGCGATTTTGCCTTGCGGATCGATGACGATTTTGGTGGGATATCCCTGTATGCCGTACTTCACGGTGATGTCTGCCTCGTCCGTATTGCGCACGTGCAGCCAGGGCAGTTCGTGTTCCTTGACGGCAGCTTTCCATTTCTCTTCCGTGTCGCGGCAGTCGATGCCCAGTATCTCCATGCGGTCTTTGTACTTGGTGTAGTATTTCTTCATGTCGGGGATGCCTTTGATGCACCAGCCGCACCAGCTACCCCAGAAGTCCAGCACCACGTACTTGCCACGCAGCGACGACAGGGTGAGGTCGTTGCCTTGGATGTCTTTCAGGGTAAAGTCGGGGGCGTCGGCACCTTCAGTGATGCTCTTCTGTGCTTCTTCGCGGGCTTTCTGTTGGTTGATAGTTTCTATCATGGCGCGATAGAGCGAAGCCATCGGACCGTTTTTCGCCTTTTCGCCGACAAGGTCGAGCAGGTCACTTGCGGTTCTGCCCATGCCGGATATCAGATAAACGGAGAGGTCTTCGTCGGGGTGCTGACGGATGTAGTCTTCCTTCACCTTTTGCATATCGGCATGGATGGGTTCATAGAGCTGTCGCAACGAGTCGATGCGTTCGGGCGTCAGTGTTCCTTTGTTCTGCATGTCGATGATGACTTGTGTCACTTTGTGCATCTTGTCCTCATAGGGTTTGTACTGTTTGCGCACTTCTTCGTAGGCCTGGTGGAAGGCATTTCCTTTCAGATGGTAGTCGTCCATGGAGCCGCTTACCTCCACTGTCTCGCCGGGGAAGGCTACCACGCCGATTGTCTGGCGAAGCGACGCTGCTTCGGCACCGTTGCCGGGCTTGGCATAGAAATAGGCCTCCATCGGTACACTGTCGTTCTTAAGCCGGAAGGAGAATTGCCCATTCTGCATGGCTATTGTATCTCTTTGCACCGCGCTTCGGCTCAGGTCCGACAGGGCAAAGTAGTTTACTATCAGTGTATCACTTTCTATACCGGTCAGGTTGCCGGTGATGGTGGTCTGTTTGGGTGCGGGCTGGCAGGCGCAGAGCAGTGCGGTGGCGGCCAGCAGGCTGAGTTGTTTCTTGTTCATGGTATGCAGTTTTTTTTGTTATAGGAATCCGAGTTCCAGTTTGGCTTCTTCGCTCATCATGTCCTTGTCCCATTCGGGTTCGAAGACGAGGTTGATGGTGGCTGAGCTGACGCCTTCGATGCTCTCTATCTTCTGGCGGATGTCTTCCATGATGAAGTCGGCCGCGGGACAGTTGGGGGCGGTGAGGGTCATGTCGATGTTGACGTTGCCATCGTCGGCTACGTCTATCTTGTAGATGAGGCCCAAGTCATAGACGTTGACGGGTATTTCGGGGTCATATACGGTCTTGAGCATGGCTACTATTTTCTCTTCTATTTCAAATCGGGTCATACGAATTGCATTGTTAAGGGGTTGTTTATGGTGGCAAAGCTATGTATTTTAATTGAAACGGCAAAATTGCGGACCGCGGTTTCTTGTGTGCCGTGCGGTCAGAGGGCGCCTTCGTCGGCGAAGCTGTAGTAGCTGCCGTCGGTGACGATGAGGTGGTCGGTGAGGCGTATGTTCATGATTTGCGCGGCTTGCCGGATGCGGTCGGTCAGGCGGCGGTCGTCGTTGCTGGGGCGGGTGTTGCCCGAGGGGTGGTTGTGGACGAGTACCAGCTGGGTGGCGCGGCGCAGCAGGGCTTCGCGCAGGATGGTGCGCACGTCGGCGGTGGTCTGGTCGATGCCTCCGCGGCTGATGCAGATTTTGTCGATTACTTTTCCGGCCTGGTTGAGGAGGAGTATCCAGAACTCTTCGGTAGGCAGGTCGCACATCAGGGGGTGGAACAGCTCGTAGATGTCGGTAGAGCAGCGGATGGCAGGGCGTTCGGCAGGTTGGCTCAGCTTGCGGCGTCTGCCCAGTTCGAGGGCGGCCATGATGGTGATGCTCTTGGCAGGGCCCAGCCCCTTGAAGCGGGCAAAGTCGCGCATTTCCCACTTGCCCAGTTGGTTGAGGTCGTTGCCGCAGGCGTTCATCACGCGTTGCATCAGTGTTACGGCGCTTTCTTCGGCATTGCCCGAGCCGATGAGGAT
>CABROZ010000045.1 GCA_902472795.1 uncultured Bacteroides sp.
GGAAGCCGGAAGGACCTTTCCAACCGCGTGTTCCGCAAGAAACGCGAGCTCTACCGCAACCACCCCGTCACGTTCGTGGCATGCAGCCACTGGCTCGAAGGCATGGCACGGAAAAGTGCGTTGCTGACGGGACAGAACATCATCAGCATCCCCAACGCCATCAATACCAACCTCTTCAAGCCACGCAGCAAGCAGGAAGCGCGAAGCCGGTGCATGCTGCCGCAGGACATCAAGCTGATACTGTTCGGCTCGGTGAAAATCACCGACCCGCGCAAAGGCATGCAATACCTGATTGAGTCGTGCAAACTGCTGGCCGGAAAACATCCCGAACTGGTGAAGGAACTGGGTATCGTGGCTTTCGGCAACCAGTCGAAGCAATTAGAGAATCTGTTGCCCTTCAAAGTCTATCCGCTGGACTTCGTACACGACGAGCACCAGTTGGTCAACATCTACAATTCGGTTGACATCTACGTCACTCCCTCGTTGCAGGACAATCTGCCCAACACCATCATGGAAGCCATGGCATGCGGCATCCCCTGCGTAGGCTTCAACGTAGGCGGCATACCGGAGATGATAGACCACCTGCACAACGGCTACGTCGCACAGTACAAATCGTCGGAAGACTTAGCCAACGGCATCTACTGGACCCTGACCGACCCGGGCTACAACAGCCTGTCCGAGGAAGCCTACCGGAAAGTAGTGACACACTACTCGGAACAGGTCATCGCCAAGAAGTTCACCGATCTCTACAACAAAGTCACCGGAAGCAATGCATAATCACCTCACACCGAAGTTCAGCGTCATTACCGTCTGCTACAACGCCCAGGCTACCATCGAAGATACCATCCAAAGCGTCATTGCGCAGACCTACCACCACGTGGAGTACATCATCGTGGACGGCGCCTCGAAGGACCGTACCCTGTCCATCATCAACCGCTATCGCGACCGCATCGCCACCGTCGTAAGCGAACCTGACAAGGGACTGTACGACGCCATGAACAAAGGCCTCCGCCTTGCCACGGGCGACTACGTCTGCTTCCTCAACGCGGGCGACAGCTTCCACGAGGACGACACCCTGCAACAGATGGTGCACACCCTGCGCGAACTGACCGAACTTCCCGACGTACTCTATGGCGAAACGGAACTGGTCGATGCCGAAGGACACTTTGTACGCATGCGCCGTCTTCAAGCACCCGAACATCTGACGTGGCGCAGCTTCCGACATGGGATGTTGGTGTGCCATCAGGCATTCTTCGCCAAGCGCACACTGGCCGAGCCCTACGACCTCAGCTACCGCTTTTCGGCCGACTTCGACTGGTGCATCCGCATCATGAAAAAGTCAAAGGTATTGCACAATACGCACCTCACTCTGATCGATTATTTAGAGGAAGGCATGACCACCCGCAACCACAAGGCTTCGCTGCACGAACGTTTCCGCATCATGACGAAGCATTACGGCTGGCTGAGTACCGTGGTTCATCACGCCTGGTTCGTGGTGAGGGCAGTGATAAAGAAGTAAATAAAGGATATAGTAATCATTTTTCAGGTACGAATTACACGGAAAAACACTGAAAAAATAATCCGTGAGTCTCCGCGTAATCTGACAATTACAGTGTTTTCTTCCTTCACTTCGGCAATCTTCACATTGGTAGCCGCATCAAAAATGGCACGGTTCACACGGGCGGTATTAGTGCGATGCTGTTGTGGTGCAGGCAGCTTGCAGGCGGGTGCCGGCCAGCGAGTAGCTGAGGATGTAGCAGTGGCCCGGCTCTACGCTTTGCCCGTCGTTGTTTCCATAAGTCTGGGGCGTTGTTGTGAAGGTTTCGTTGTCGGTGTTGGTGGCGGTCAGGGTGTAGGTGAAGGTCATGTTGTCCGTATGGTCGAAGTAGGTGGTCTGGCCGGGGGCAAGCGCTTTTGTAGCGCCGGAGTCTGTCGTATATACGGTAAGCTTAGGGTTGGAGAATAAGGTAGTCAGTTCGTCGCTGAACGGTGCCAGGCTGATGCCAACGTTGATCATCGGTACCTGCAAGTCGATGTAGCTTACTTTCTCGGGCTCGATGCTGAAGGTTGTCTGGGCATAATAGCGTGGGTCATCGGCTCCTGTTGTAAGGTAAGCTTCGTTGTAGGCTTCGAGGGTATAGGAGCCGGCATTCAGTTCCACCTTGGTTTGGGGAAACTCTCCCGGTGCATAGACTTTGTCCGCATCAGTCCCGTTGGAGATCTTGATGTACAGGTCTTCCTCAACGGCACGGGTGACGATGTTTTCCGCGGTGACGGAACCGAGGGTAAGGTTTTCTAATTGCAGATAGCCTTTTCCCGTTTCGGTCAGTACGTCTTCCTGCTGACAGCTTATCAGCAGGAAGAGAGATATGAGTGTATATAATGTTCGTTTCATATGTCTGTTATTTGTCGTAGATGAGGGAGATGTCGTCGATGTAGAGTTTGTTTCCGACATGCCTGCTTCCTCTGCTTATACTGGCTTTATCCACTTCGGATTTTTCGTTATCTCCTGATGTGAACTGAATGAAGAGAGTTTGGACGTTTTCTGTTACATTTTCTGAATTATAAATAAAGTCCAGCGTTTTCTCTATATATGTATCTGTACTTTCTCCATTGAATTCATTTGTAGCAATTATGATATCTCCCTGTTTCAGTGATATGGTAACTTTAAAAGTATGTTCTCCTTCAGGTGAATATTTATAATAGAACTTTAATTTGGTTGGTTTTGAATTGAATGTTTTACCATATATTGGAGTTATATTATCCATCTTACCGAGGAATAGTTCTCCTGGAGTTATGGTAGTTATGAATGATACTGGCGAAGCAGCAGTAGTACCACTACCCCATCCAATAGTTTTAATTTCTGCCGCATATTCTCCACTATGGCAGTCAGTCGTCCTTTCCGTTCCTGAATTAGAGATATAGGCTTTAGGATCGTTGTTGCTTGTTGTTAATCCATTCAATGAACACCAACCTTCTTCATTATCGTTATAATTGTTATTTATATACCATCTTTTCCAGAACGGACCTTTATCGGGCCAGGAGGCTTGTGGGCCATCAGTGTAACTCCAATCTTCCATATCTCCATTCTCCAACTCAATTATCGGATATGTCTTCACCTCCACTGCTTCACTTGCAATGACTCCCCGATAAAGACCACGTATATAATAGGTTGTCCCTGGAGTTAAATCAGCTTTTCGTAAGTCTTCTCCTAAGTTGCTCCAGTCTTTATTATTGGTGCTGAACTGGTAGGTCATGTCAGAGTTTAATTTGGCAAAATCTCCACTTACAACTTGCTCTTCCATCAATGCATTCATGGTGAATTCTTTAGTCCAGATGTTGCCGGGATATGCGCTGACTGTAAACTCCGGCTTATTGCAATTCAATGTATAGCTACGATTAGCTTCTGCGTCTTCATGGCTCCAGCGGCCGTTGGCTTGCGCATCCAGCTCAATGGTGTTGGCAGTCGCTTCACCGGCATTGGTCTGTAGTCTGGCTATCAGATTGTCCAACTGTATGCTGGGGGAACTATCGCCTATGGCAGGCAGTGTGATGCCCAGTGCTTCTTCTATATCCTTTCGGGTGTCTTCAGAGAGTGTGGAAAGCTGGTATTCCTGATTGAATGCTGCAAATTGCGGATCGGCAAAATTGAACTTGATTTTCAGGTCTTGCAATGCTGTTGCTGTGTTCAGCTTGACAGTTGCAGTTTTGCTTTCGGTCTCGGCAAACGACAACGAATTCCCCTCAAAGCCTTCGGCTTCTATCTTGGGTTTGGGCAACCACTCCACAGGTATCGTCTCCGAGATGGTCACATTCTCCACCTCTACCTTTGCTACGGTAAGGATAACTCCGGAGGTGGCGGGTTTCACTTTCAGCGTCAGTTTGCAATGCTTGCCAGCGCCAAAGGTGTCGGCATTCTTCAGCTTGTCGTCTTCCAATGTCATGGATACTGCCTGACCGTTGTCTTTCAGGGTACCGACGAACTGAAAGGTAGGAATGGTACCTGCACGGTAGTAGGCACTTTTCTTTGCATTGTCTTTGCTGATGGTGACGGATTGATTGCCCACAGAAACCTTCAGACCGTACGAGGAGAACAGGGCATCGAACTTCTCGGGCTCGTCGTACGTCACACTGGTCAGTGCATTGGCCACTTTGCAGCTCAGGTTTACTGTTCGGGGCTCTCCTTCGGTTACTTCGACTCCTGCCTCTTCTCCTTTATAATAAGGAGTGTCCAATCCTAATAATGGATTTTCGCCACAGGTGGCCGTCACGGTGTAAAGTCCGGCCGAAGCAGGAATCTGGTCCGAAGTAAAGGTTCCATCGTACAATGTGCTGCCGGTGCTTTCTTTCACAATCTTCAGCGAAAATTGTTCTTTAACAGGTTTGCCCAGTTCGGCGGGAGTGCTTTTGGTGGTTACGGTCACGTCTTCTCCCAACGATATCAGGAAACCGCCTTTCGTGCCTTCCCACTGCTCCGCCTGGCAGGCTGCCAGCAGCAAGCCGATGAAGCCCGCATATAAGGCCTTGACATATTTCATTGTGATGGTTCTTCTATTCTCTTTTGTCATACTTACTCGTAAATCAGTTCAAAATTATCTAACCACAGTTTGCTGCCTACTCCGCCGGTGAAGTAATCACCGTATTTGCTGGCGCTGGCCACCACGACGATGTACTTCGGTGTGCGGTTGGTGTATCGGTAGTCGAGCACAAGGTCCTTCTGCTGGTAATCTGATGTGCTGGAACCTTGTATCAGTTCGGCGTATGCGATGATGTGCGAGTCGGCTTTGTCGAACAGCTGGCGTTCGCTGGGGCGCGTACGGATTTCGAGCGGTTCGTCCCAGTCGGTCAGTGCGATGTAGATGTGGCACGAGTCGGGACGTCCTTTCAGATAAGAAAGGGCATCTTCTCCCACCTTGTCGATGGTGGCCGAAGTGTATTTATAGTTGATGCGCAGTTTGCTGGGGAACGACGCGAAAGACCGTCCGAAGCTCAGCACACCGTTGGTTCCTACCGTTTTCACATAACTGCCCGTAAAGATGTTGCCTGCCGCAAACTTCAGAACAAGATATTTCGATTCGAGCGAGGCGGCAAGTCCGCTTCCGTTGCAGGTTTCGCTGGTGGGGATGGAGTTGCTGTCGCTGATGGTGACGGCTCCTTTGTTGCCGGTGTCCCAGAAAGAAGTTCCGCCCTGGCTCCACGGGTTCCACAGTTTTCCTTCCTGATACCAGTTGTCGAAACTGCCGTCGGTCAGTGGAGTTGCGGGCGCAGTAGTGAACGTCTGCGTGCCTGCTACGGTGCCGTCGATGCTGACACGGCATTCGTATGCGGTGCCGGGGCTGAGTTGCTGCAGGTTGGTCGTATAGTTGGTACCGCTGATGGCGATGTCGGCCGAAGGCTGTGAAGTCCAGTTGCTGTCGGTCGATTTGCGGTATTCCACCACAGGCT
Source organism: uncultured Bacteroides sp. (assembly GCA_902472795.1). Lineage (GTDB taxonomy): Bacteria > Bacteroidota > Bacteroidia > Bacteroidales > Bacteroidaceae > Bacteroides. The sequence goes on from CABROZ010000045.1 coordinate 5,446, forward strand.
GCTTGCCGCTTTGTATGCTGCCTTTCAGTGTGGCACTTGTGGCTCTTGAGAAGACGTCTATCTGCCCCGATGTGTTTTCGTCGGTCTGATAGACATAGACGGTCCACTGGTGGCTCACCTCTTCCCAACCATACGAAACAAAGAAGGTCCGCGGCTCGGAGAAGTCGAAGTAGGCATCGGCAGTCGGGTCGGGATATACCGTGCCGTGCTGGCCGGCGAGGTTGAACGAAGTTACTTTGATGTGGTCGAGCCGTTGTTCGTGCGACACGTAGATGATGACATTCCGGTTGATGTCATCCACAATGGCGTTGCCTACCTGGTTTTCCAGAACGATGTCGCGCTTTATCACCTGCTCGATGCTGATGCTCCAGGCATAGTCCTGATAAGTGCGCAGGACGATCGTGGCGGAGTTCGAAAAGTCCATGCGGGTATCCGACGAGATGGGAATATCGTCCAGCGAACTGAAGCCTACGGTCGGGAACTTGGCATAGTTGTGACAGAGGATAGAGTCGGGCACCAGTGTGGCGTTGTTGCTGACGGTCAGTTTGGTAATGCGCAGCTCTGACAAGTCAACCGAGTCGTCCACATACAGTTTCACGGTACGTGCGTTTTTATCAATGGTAGCTTGCTGACTTCCGCTGCCGTCGGGGCCGCATTGTCCTTCTACCTCGAAGTCCTGGATGCTTCCGTCAACGATGGGGTAGGGAATGTCGTTCTCGATGGCACAGGCGGTTAGTGCCAGTACGCAGTATATATAACAGAAGAGTCTCTTTATCATAGTTCGTTCGTTTCTTGATCGTTGGTTTACAGGTAGAAAGTCATGCCGATGTTAATCGAGAAGAGGTTGATCTTGAAGTTTCCCGAAGACGTTCTTCTCATGCCGCTTTCTATCTGATTGGTTGTCTGTTTCTGCCATTTGAAGTTGTAGCCCATCACGCCTACCGATACTTCGACTGCCGACCAGTCGGTGACGAAGGCGGTCATGCCCGGTGCTATACCGATTTGCAGGTTGTGTGTCCGTTCAAAAGTACCGTCGTATTCGGTATTCGAACCGGTCGAATTCTTTCCTACTCCGTAGGCGTACGTCAGGCGCACTTCGTTGAACAGTCCGAAAATCTTGCTTTTGCCGATGGGCATGTAGGTACGCAGAAAACCCGATACCTGGTATTCGTGCTCCAGGTAATAGAGGTCCTTGAGGCTGATGTTGAAGTCCTCACCCAGATTCAGTTCGAAGTTGGCCATGTCTAAATAGGTACGGTTGTAGCCGAAGCGTAAACCTGCCGCTACGTTGTCCTTGAAGAAGTAGCCGACGTAGGGACTGACGTTGAACGTATATCCCAAACCTTCTACGTTCTTTATGACCAGAAAGTTCAGGTTGTCTTCCTCGTGCTCGGAATAAGAAACCGTACCTCCTGCCATCCATTGGCCCTTGGGAATAAAGACCGATTGCATGATGCCGCGGTCGATGCGCTGTGGCCGTTGGACTTTCTTCCGTTTCTTTTTGGTTGGTGCCTTTATCTTGTAAACATGTCCTGTTGAGTCGGCTATGATGATGCTGTCGCCATTGAGGGTGGTTTCGATGCGGATAGACTTCTGCGCCTGCAGCGTCTGGAATGCACTACCGATAGCGAACAATAGGATGAGTGACAGTATTCTGAACATAAATGTTTTAAAACGTGTATAAGAGGGGGCATCAAAACCGCAGTTTGCCACGGATTACACAGAGGAACACAGATATATTATAAGTAATCTCTGTGCCTGTCTGTGTAATCAGTGGTGAGTTATGACGCACCCTCTTTAATTAATAATTGTGTACGACTTTACTTGGTGGAAGGAACTCCGTAAAGTAACTCCAAGTCGTCGATGTACATGATACTACCGGTACTTCCAGTGAAGTAATCGCCATATTTACTTGAAGAGCAGACGATAATCAAGTAATATGCAGTTTGTGGCGTGATATCTTTATACTTCAGTTCGACATTGAATTCTTTCCATTCATTATTGGTGGATACAGCTTCCGCATCGGGTAATTCGCCATACGCAATGATATTATCATCGTTTTCGAAATCGAAGAATGTAGAAGTATCAGTATTGTTCAATTGATGAGGAGCCTTAGCTAATGCCATATAGATGGAACATAAGTCGTCAGTTCCTTTTTCGCCAAGTCCTGCAGGAGTATTATCACCCCGATAGTCTATTTTCCCACTTGTATAGCGGAACCAACCATGCAGACCTGTTGGGCGAGATGCAAATTTCTGTCCAAAATCAATTTTGGCTCCGTTAGTACCTACTAAGCTGTTGAATTTGCCTGAGTAAAGGCTGGCTGCAGCAAACTTACCAATACCGAATGCAGAAGCATACTGTGATTTTAATTCTGCAGATTTACCTCCGCTGGTGTGTACGATAGAGCTATTGCCTTGTGTTGGGTTTACATTAACTAATGCTCCGGCACCTGTTGTAGTTCCCGGGTTACTTGAATCCCAGAAAGAGCCCGAAGTGGAATAGTCACTTTCAGATACCGGATACCAAGTTTTGCCGCTCTTGTACCAATCATCCATATTGCCATTTGGCAATGTTGTGGCTTCTTCTGTTGTGAATGTTACTGGATCGCTGGCATAAGCTTCTCCACTCTTTTCATAAGCGAGGCGATAAGTATATTGCGTGGCAGGTGTCAATCCTGTAAGTGTCGCTGTGAATTTCTGGTTTCCGCTATTATAATTGGCTGAGATAGTTTGCCATTCTTCTGCATCGGCCTTTTTATACTCAAAGTGCATGCTGGCCGGATCAAGTTCTTCGGATGAAGAAAGAATACTTCCTTCTAAATAAGCAAAGTTACTCCAAGCGTTAGCCGGTTCGGCACCTAATTTTGTGCTGGCTTCGGTAGAAACATTAAATGTAAACGTATATACGGTTTCAGTACCATCTACACTGACGCTGACTCCTCCTATATCGCCGGTTTCGGCAACCTTAAAGTTCAGAATGTAGTGTTTGCGGGCTTTAACGTTAGTGATAGGTGTATCTTGTGAGAACTGTTGTCCGGAATGGTTGGTTACAGAAATAGTAGCGGTAAGGTCTGCTACAGGGAAATATGCTGGTTTCAGTTCATCGCCCATTCTGAAGCTGAGTTCGTTAACACCCTCCATAGCCGATTTGACAGTGGCTGTAGCCGCTTGGAAAGCATCTATAAAAGACTGATCATAATTTACGGTGACTTTTACGTTGGCCAATGTACAGGTAATGTTGGCGGTAACCTCTTTGCCTGTTTGTACCGTTATCTGCTGGCTACCGGCATAGTAAGGAATATCAAATCCCGATTCGGAACCATCGAACCCGTTGGAAGAAGCTTTTACGGTATAGGTTCCTGCTTCCAAGCGGATTTGTTGTCCCGACAAGGTTTCCCAGTCGTCGGTACTTTCTACGATTCCTCCTTTACTATCGAGTATTTGCAAAGCAATTTGTTTAGGGTTATAATCTGCGGCGATACGGGTATCTACGTAGGCATTGGTTCCTACTTCAATACGGAGATAACCGATGTTGTCATTTAAGTCGTCTTGCTGACATGAGGTTATACTCAAGGTGGATAATATTACAAAAAGAAATAAATATATCTTTTTCATTTTCTTACTCGTTTATGGTTACTTTAAATACACCGGTTGCTTTTTGCCCATTTTTATCGGTTACAGTAATATGGAATTCATGCGATTTGCCTGGATCGGTCGCTCCTGTCATATCAAGGAAGGTGAAGAATGTTCCGATTGGGAACGTATATTCTTTTATTCCATCTGTTGGGGCTGTACTTCCTACAGTAGCGACTAAATTCCCAAAATCGCTATTATCAATCAGGTTTACTCCTCCATTCTCAGCAAGGAAACTTTGTCCGTCCATCTTTAAATCGACCAAGATTGCTTGAAAGGCATCATTTCCTGCAGTTATGGTTACGATGATTTTATCCAATCCTGCTTCAGAGGCTATATATGCATCAGCACTGGCCGGTGCATTGCCTGCCGATATTGAGTAAGTGACATCTGCGGGTAAGTTAAGAGTTACACCATCTCCTGTTGGCGGTTCAGTTCCGGAATCTCCACCCTCGTCCGGATTTGTTGTCGGAATCTCTACCGACTCGCTTTCATTTTCAAATGTGATATTGGCAGTAATGGTAATTCCTGTCAGTTCTCCTGTGGAAGATTCTACAGTACCCATGTTGATTTCCAGTGCATCACCGCCGGTGAATGCATCTCCCACTTCTTCATACTGTTCGGCTGCGTCTTTCTTCTGGAATACTCGTTTTTCGGTTACAGTGTTCCCTTTAGTTGTTACAGCCTTGATATTGACAGTGATGGCTGTGATGTTATCACCAAAATGCCAATAGATGGGAGCCGGATTCTGGTCACTTTCGGTGTATGCAAGTGCAGTTTCTGTGCCATCGTCTATGGTAATCGTCCATGAACTGAATGCCTCTTTGAAATCGTTTCCGTACTTCATCTGAATGCGGCTGTTGGCCATACGACATACAACGTCGACTTCACTTGTGATGCCTTTGCTAACAGTAATATTTGTACTGCCCGAATAATAGGGATTTTCCATTTTCTTCTCCAGTGTTCCGGGGGTATGCGACGTTACGGTATATTGTCCTACAGGCACTGTGATGCTGGACGGGACTTCATCTACGGTAGCGTATTCTTTTACTACGTCAGTTACTTCGGCACTTGTTCCTTGTATGGTTACAGGGAAATTGTTGGTTGCCACTTCTGTAGCACGTGTCTGTGAAACGGGTTGCTTTACGCTGACTCCAAGTTCTAAAGCGCCTGTATCTTCTTTGCTCACCAGACTGCCAGTCAGTTCATTTTTCATCTCGCACGACGCCAAACCAAGGATGGCTACTGTGCTTAAGGCTATGATATTGATTAGTTTCATAAATCTCTTCTTTATAAAAATAAGGTCTTATACTTTAAATCCATTCAGAGGGAACTTCGATGTCGATGTTTTCATCATCGGTCGATTCGTCGATGGTGACAACGATACCCAAGCTGCCGTTATTGTCTTGTGGTGCGATGTTCAGTGTCCACGATTTACCCGGAGCCAGTGTATAAGTCTTTTCTACAGTGGCAGACTTGTTGTCACTGATGCGAGTAAAGTTGATGGAGGCTTTTACGCTTTCTCCTGCTGCATTAACTTTCAAGTACCATGGTTCAGTATCGTTTTTTTGCCAAATGGCGCTACTTCCGGTCTCTTTTAATGCGGCCGTTTCATATACCACAGAATAGTTGCTGAAGTATTGAGACATGTTGTTGGCGAAACTTACTTTTACCTTTCCGCAGGTAGGTTTGCATTCGACTGCTACTTCCTGAAGTTCTTCTCCGTTTACGGTGAATCCCGTTTCTCCTTCTACATAGAATTCATCGCGTGAGGCATCACTTTCTGTACCATAAAATGCTTTCAGTGTGTAATTCCCATTATTTAAGCTGATTCGTTCCGGCTTTTCACTATAGATAAATTCTTCAACAGTTGTTCCTTTGTCATTTAGAATCTGCACAGAGTATTTATTAATATCTCCGTAATCGCTCTCGTTTACCGCTTTCGTAAATACGGTGCTGGTAGTAAGTCCTAATCGGATACTGCCGCTTCCGGCATTTTCTGCAGGATCCTCGCTTGAGGTGCAGGATGTGATCGTCAGGGATGCCATGCAGCCCATCAGGAATAGTTTAATTTTGTTGACTTTCATATTTTTTTGTTTAATGCCTCCTGTAAAAACGCTTTTTAGGAGATGACTGGTTTTTATGCTTTTTTCGGGCTGCAAAGTAACGTATTTATGACCACTTGAGCAAGGTCTGTTTTTACTTTTTATGTTCTTTTTTTCATCTGCCCCTTTTTGTTAGGCCTTTTGTATCGTTATAAATGCGTAATAAATAGGGGTTGGCGTTGATAAGCTGGTCAGAATCATTTGTCTGTTTTTCAAATAAGCTTATCTTTGTGACTCGATATAATTATACGGATATGGTGGAACATAATCAAGAAAAAGACATGCCAAAAATCGATTTGCCGGAAGATTGGTTGGCAGGTACAGATATCGATCCCGCTCTGCTCAATCTTTATACGGATTTTCCGGTAAGGTTGAAGTGTGAGATGTTTATATATTGTCAGAGTGGCGAGGTGGAAGCTTCAGTCAATCTAAATCGTTTTTGCGTACATCAGGATGAAGCGGTATTGCTGGTGCCCGGGACTATTTTTCAGATACACAAAGTGAGTAATGAATTGAAGATTTATTTTCTGGGCTTTTCATCCGGGTATATTAAAAGTAATCCCTCGCAGCATATGATTGATGCATGTTACATGTTGTCAGAATCTCCGGTTATCTCTCTTCATAAAGAGGCATCGGATTTGCTTCGCGACTTTTTTGGCCTTCTTATACGTTTGTACGAGTTTCTCGATGAGCAGGGGCGGAAGGCGGCTGCCAACAATTTGTTTGCCGATGTTCATCTGGTTATTCATCAGATCTGTTCGGATCGAAACAGTCAGCATCGGTCGCTGACCAAAAACGAACAGTTGTTCCGCAGCTTTACGCGGCTTGTCATGCGTCATTATTCACAAATCAGGCAAGTAGTGTGGTATGCCGAGCAGTTGCGGGTAAGTCATGCTTATCTGTGTAGCGTGGTCAAGGAAGTGACCGGTAGTACCTGTACCGACGTTATTTCGTCAATGGTTATTATGGATGCCAAGTCGCGGCTGAAGCTGACGGATGCTTCTGTTCAGGAAATATCGGATGCGCTGAATTTTGCCAATATTTCGTTCTTTGGAAAATACTTCAAACGTTATGTCGGTATGAGTCCGTTGGAATACAGAATAAAAGGATGAAGATACAATAAAAAGCCATCGAGGAAAAAGAAAAGGAGATGCGTCGTTTGGTGGACACATCTCCTTTAACTTTCATTTTGTTGCCGCAAGTGCGATTACTTACGCAAGCCAAGCTCTTTAACGATGGCACGATAGCGATTGATGTCGCGGTTGTACAGGTAGTTGAGCAACGCACGGCGTTTACCTACCAACATCGTCAAGGCTCTTTCAGTACTATAATCCTTTCTGTTGAGCTTCATGTGCTCAGTCAGACGGGCAATACGGTAGGAAAACAAAGCTATCTGAGACTCAGCTGATCCAGTATCAGAGTTAGACTTTCCGTACTTGCCGAAGATTTCTTGCTTTTTAGCAGCGTCTAAATACATAAAATGTTTAATTAAAAAAGTTATTAATATTCCCTTTCGGGGCTGCAAAGGTAGGGATTATCTTTGATATGGCAATGACTTTCAGGCGAAAAAGTGTATGCTGATGCTGTTTTTTGCAGAAAAGTTCCTTCATGGTAAACAAGCAAAAGTTTTCGAGGTGTCTGGGGGCGATACATTTCGTTTGGGTGTATGTGCAATGGTTCAGATGCTTGTTCTATCGGTGCGGAAAGGTAAATATGGAGTCAATGTGCGTCAGAACAGAGGGATAAGAAAGCGACTTTTTGACAAATACCAGTCGGTAATCGTAAAAAATACACTATCTTTGCACCTCGAAAATAATAGGTATTATATGCAAAACATCAGAAACATTGCAATTATTGCCCATGTCGATCATGGGAAGACGACGCTTGTAGACAAGATGCTGCTGGCCGGACATCTTTTCCGGAACAACCAGAGCACGGGTGAATTGATGCTGGATAACAATGATTTGGAACGTGAGCGAGGAATAACGATTCTCTCGAAGAACGTATCCATTAACTATAAAGGCACCAAGATTAATATTATCGACACTCCGGGACACAGTGACTTTGGCGGCGAGGTAGAGCGTGTGCTCAATATGGCCGACGGTTGTCTTCTGCTGGTCGATGCGTTCGAAGGCCCGATGCCTCAGACGCGCTTTGTGCTTCAGAAGGCTTTGCAGATTGGTTTGAAGCCCATTGTGGTTGTCAATAAGGTGGATAAGCCCAACTGTCGCCCCGAAGAAGTGTATGAAATGGTGTTCGATCTGATGTTCAGCCTTAACGCAACTGAAGATCAACTTGATTTCCCCGTCATTTACGGATCGGCCAAGAACAACTGGATGAGTACCGACTGGCAGAAGCCTACGGATAACATCACTCCTTTGCTCGACTGCATCCTGGAGAACATACCTGCTCCCGAGCAGCTGGAGGGTACGCCCCAGATGCTGATTACTTCGCTCGATTATTCATCTTATACCGGCCGTATTGCGGTGGGACGTGTTCATCGCGGTACGTTGCGCGAGGGTATGAATGTATCGTTGGCAAAGCGTGACGGCAGTATCATCAAGACTAAGATTAAAGAACTGCATACATTCGAAGGCATGGGACGTGTCAGAGTGCCCGAAGTTTCATCGGGTGACATTTGCGCCCTGGTAGGTATCGATGGTTTCGAGATTGGCGATACCATTTGCGATTACGAGAACCCCGAAGCATTGCCGCCTATTGCCATCGACGAACCGACCATGAGCATGTTGTTCACCATCAACGATTCGCCTTTCTTTGGAAGAGAAGGTAAATTCGTTACTTCGCGTCACATTCACGACCGACTGATGAAGGAGCTGGACAAGAACCTGGCTTTGCGTGTGAAGAAGAGCGAAGAAGACGGAAAATGGATCGTTTCGGGTCGTGGTGTGCTTCACTTGTCTGTACTGATCGAAACCATGCGTCGTGAAGGCTATGAGTTGCAGGTTGGTCAGCCACAGGTTATCTTCAAGGAGATAGACGGTGTGAGGTGCGAACCTATCGAGGAGTTGACTGTAAATGTTCCTGAGGAATATGCCAGCAAGATTATCGATATGGTGACCCGTCGTAAGGGCGAAATGGTGAAGATGGAAAATGCGGGCGACCGTGTGAACCTGGAGTTCGACATGCCGTCGCGCGGTATCATCGGCTTGCGTACCAATGTGTTGACAGCCAGTGCCGGCGAAGCCATCATGGCACATCGCTTCAAGGAGTATCAGCCTTATAAGGGCGAGATAGAGCGTCGTACCAACGGATCCATGATTGCCATGGAGAGTGGAACGGCTTTTGCTTATGCCATCGACAAACTGCAGGACCGTGGCAAATTCTTCATCTTCCCGCAAGAGGAAGTCTATGCAGGTCAGGTGGTAGGTGAACATTCACACGAAAACGATTTGGTAGTGAACGTGACCAAGTCGAAGAAACTGACCAATATGCGTGCCAGCGGTTCGGACGAGAAAGCCCGTCTGATTCCTCCCGTACAGTTCTCTCTGGAAGAAGCATTGGAATACATCAAGGAAGACGAGTATGTAGAGGTTACTCCGAAGTCTATGCGTATGCGTAAAGTTATCCTCGATGAGACGGAACGCAAGCGTGCCAATAAGAACTCATAACATACATATAATATATATTAGACGAAAGGAGGTGTGCAGGGATGCACACCTCCTTTTTTTGCACAGGAAGGGTTGTCAAACTCTTTTTTTAGTCGATGAACTTTACTTTCTCGGCATTACGCGGTTTGGCGTCAGGTGCCTCATCGGGATAGCCGAAGGCTATGCAGTACAGCAATTCGTAGCCTTCGCTGAAGTTCAGTTTTTTCAGATACTCGGCTGCTTCGGTCGATTTCATAAAGCGGGCCGGTCCGCCCAGACAGCACGATCCGATGCCCATGGATTGTGCCGTAAGTATCATGTTGCCGCCCAGCAGACCGCAGTCTATCTGAGAGCAGTCGTACGACGGGTCGTTGGCGATAAACACTACCGTGGGGGCATTGCGAAACATGTTCTTGAACGACGGATCTTCAGCAGCTTTCGGATTTGCTTTCTTGTAGAGCTCTGTTACCCCGTTGATAAACTCCGGATTGTCCACTACGCGTACTTCCCACGACTGTTTATTCATGCCATTGGGAGCATTGATGCCACATTTCAGGATGGTTTGCATGGTGTCGCGGTTCACCGGTTGTGGTTTGTACTTGCGGATGCTGCGGCGATCCATAATGGTTTTGATGACTGCTTCCGACTGGCTGAGGCCTTTAGGAGCGGCAGTGCTTTCTTTTTGCGATGCAGGGGCGGTGCATCCGATGGCTGCACACAGGCAGAGTCCGCCCACGATACCTTTCAATAGTTTCATATATACGTTTTTATTTGGGTTGATGTCATTGGTAATGAAAATGAGCCGATGGTGTATGTGTGGAGCGGATTATTCCTGTTCCTTGTCTTCCAGTCCTTCATCTACTCCTTCAAGGAAACCGCCGAGTGCGGCACCGGCTTTTTCCATCTGCTCCATGATGGCTTTTCCACTGTTCTTGAATACAGTGGCGGCATATTGACCTTGCAGCTTGGCTACTTCTTCCAGTTCTTCCTCGGTCAGGTCGTCGTACGAGTTGATTTTCTCCAGGAGTTCGCTGAACTTCTTGTTCGCCTTTTCCCATTGATCGGCGGTATAGTCCTTGCCGTCCTCGCTGATTTCTTCCACAAAGTTCTTCAGGTCGTCGATGCGTCCTTGTTTCGATTGGCATGATTGAAAGCCCATGATGCCGATGGCTAACAGGGCAAGCAGGATGTACTTTTTCATAAGCTTTTTGTAGATAAATTGTTAGAGGCAAAGCTAATGAAATATTTTCAATAAATGTTCCTGCCTATACTGCTTTTTTCTTTTTTTCAGCCCTTCGTGCCTTCATTCTGTTACTTTTCTGGTACGGAAGAAGTTACAGAATGAAGGTCGAAGGGTGAAGAATCGATCAGCTTTCGGCCAAACCCGGATGTGTCATGGCAATGCCTAATGCCTGAGCGATGCCGCGACCATAGTTCTCGTCGGCTTTCAGGCAGTTACGGATGTGGCGGAGTTTGATTTCTTCGGGGATATCACCCATTGAGCGGGCGGTATTTTCGAACAGAACCTGTTGCTGTGCGGGTGTCATCAGACGGAACAGGTCGCCGGCTTGCGAATAGTAATCCGAGTCGTCTTCGCGGTAATCCCATTGGTAGGCGGCTCCATCCAGTTCGAGGGGCGGTTCCTTGTATTCACCTTGTTGTTGCCATTCGCCATAGCCATTAGGCTCGTATCCCAGTGTTGAGCCGTAATTGCCGTCAACTCTCATTTGCCCGTCACGATGGTACATGTTGAGGAACGGACAACGGCTGCGGTTCACGGGAATCTGATGGTGGTTCACGCCCAGGCGATAGCGTTGCGTGTCGCCGTACGAGAAGAGACGTCCCTGCAACATGCGGTCGGGCGAGAAGCTGATGCCTGGCACTACGTTGGCCGGGTTGAAAGCTGCCTGCTCTACGTCGGCGAAGTAGTTTTCGGGGTTGCGGTTCAGTTCCAGTACACCTACTTCGATGAGCGGATATTCCTTTTGCGACCATACTTTGGTGAGGTCGAAGGGGTTGAACGGACAGTTGGCTGCCTGTTCTTCCGTCATCAGCTGGATGAACATGGTCCAGCGTGGAAAGTCGCCTTTCTCGATGCTTTCGTACAGGTCGCGTTGGTGGCTTTCGCGGTCTTTGGCTATGATGGCTTCGGCTTCCTGGTCGGTCAGATTCTTGATGCCCTGCTGGGTACGTAAATGGAATTTAACCCATGTGCGTTTGCCTTCGGCATTGATGAAGGAGAAGGTATGGCTGG
>CABROZ010000046.1 GCA_902472795.1 uncultured Bacteroides sp.
CGGTCACAGCCCTGACTTCGTTTTCTCAGCACCCGGCACTTGTTTTTCTTAGAGAAAAGTTATATCTTAGCTGCCGGGATGTACATCTCGCGTGCCGGGATACACATCTCAAGCCGCGAGATGTACATCCCGGCACGCGAGATATAAGCAAAAGTAGCAGAAAGACCTGTCCGGTGTGCGACATACTGACGTAAAGCCTCTCACAGAAGGCCAACCGGATGCTTGCTCTGCCTACGTCAAACCTTTATCAAAACCAAACGAAACACTATGGCCGAATATCAGATGCAGGAACTGACCCTGCCCAACGAAAAAGGAAAGAAAGTGACCTACCCGCGCATCAAGCTGTGGGGGCAGGTGGACCTGGAGTACATAGCCCGACACATCAACTACGCCAGCACCTTCACCCCCGGCGACATCATCGGACTGGTGAGGGCTCTGACCGAAGCCATCGCCAGCGAAATGGCACAGGGAAACTCGGTCAAGATAGACGGACTGGGCATTTTTACCCCCTCCCTCGGACTGCGCCCGCAGGCCGAAGAACAGCGCGACCTGCGCGAAAGCGAAGGCAAGGAATACCGCGTCAGCGCCGCCAGCATTTATCTGCGCAACATCAACTTCCGCGCCGACAAGGAACTCATCCAGCAGACCGGACAAAAATGCCGCCTGAGCAAGTCGGAATGGAAAGCACGCCGATCCTCGCGCCGCTATACTGCCGAACAACGCCTGCAGCTGGCTCAGGACTACCTGAAAACCCATCCCATGCTGCGGGTAAAGGACTATTGTGCCCTGACCGGCCTGCTGCGCAATGCTGCCGCCAGTGAGCTGAAGCTGTGGAGCGAAACGCCCGGAAGCGGCATCGACCACATGGGCACGGGCAGCCACAAGGTCTATATCCGAAAGGAGCAATGACAGCCGATCACGAAATAAACCGAGGGCGCATCCACAATCAGGACGCGCCCTCGCCGTTCTCAGTGATAAATAAGAAAGATTTTATACCAAATGTGCAATCCACTCGTCGCGGTCGCCCGGCAACAGGTCGATGACGGGGATTTCGATCATTGTGTAGCATCCCGGCTGCTGACGCATGGCGGCACGTGCCACGCACACCAGCACCTGTCCGGTCAGTGCCGGATTGTTGATACGCATGTTGAACTCGAACAACTGGTTCTGCGTTTTGCCCGACACGCCCTTACGGGTCAGGTTCACACCGTGTCCCATGTCGAGCAAAGCATCTACGCTGGGGACAAGCTTCACGTGCGTCTCGTCGTTCACAAAGTAAGGATCGGCCTTGATGGCAGCAGCCACCTTGTCAAAGTCATAGCCTTCGTTCAGCTCGATATACACCATGCGGCGATGAATGCCCGTACCGGTAGGAATGGTCATCGACAATGCAGCCTTCACCCCTTCAATGGCCTTCACGGCTACCGTATGTCCCATACTCATACCCGGACCGAAGTTGGTGTAAGTGATGCCTTTCGGAGCAATGGCCTCGAGCAGTGTGCGCACTACCGAATCACTACCCGGATCCCAGCCGGCCGAAATAATGGAAACCGTATTGTGTGCCTTCGCTTCGGCAGCCAACGTACTGCGCAGGGCAGGTATATCGGTATGAATGTCGAAACTATCTACCGTACGGATGCCCAATGCCAGAATCTCCTTGGCATACTTCTCCACGCTGCGGGTGGGAGTACAGAGGATGGCAACATCCACATCTTCCAGTTCCTTGATATCTTTCACGACCGGATAATCACTCAGTTCTACCGGACGGTTCTCGGCACCGGCACGGCGCACTACTCCGGCCACTTCGAAATCGGGGGCAGCCTGCAAAGCCTGCAGCACATAGTGCCCGATATTGCCATATCCAACGATGGCGGCTCTTACTTTTTTCATACTATTATTACTTTTGTTTATCAGTTTTCTGTTTTTGCGGGTGCAAAAATACACAAAAATCATAAAATTGCACACGAAACCGTTCAATCTTCCATTTCCTTTTTTCTTTATTAAGACTATTTCATAGCCAATGGATATTTTGTACATTTGCACCGAACATACAACAAACCTGACAGGACATCTGTTCCAAACTCAGAAACAGAAGAACTCCCAGATTACCAAAACAAAGACTTACAAACTCTAAATTTATGATAGAATATCTTCGAGGCGAACTTGCCGAACTCAACCCGGCAACCGCTGTCATCGACTGCAACGGTGTAGGCTACATAGCCAGCATTTCGCTCAACACCTATTCGGCCATACAGGGCAAAAAGACGTGCAAGCTCTACATTTACGAGGCCATCCGTGAAGACGCCTACCAGCTCTACGGCTTTGCCGACAAGCAGGAACGCGAACTCTTCCTGCTGCTGATTACCGTATCGGGCATCGGTGGCAACACGGCACGCATGATCCTCTCAGCCCTGTCGCCTTCCGAACTGATCAACATCATCAGTAACGAGAACGCCAGTCTGCTGAAAACTGTGAAAGGAATCGGCCTGAAAACAGCCCAACGTATCATCGTTGATCTGAAAGACAAGATAAAGACCGGAGCCGTGGCAGCCGCCATGGGCGTTGAACCGGGTCTGCCACTGACCGGCACGGTAAACAACGAGATTCTCGAAGAAGCCGTAGCAGCCCTCACCATGCTGGGCTTTGCACAGGCCGCCTCACAAAAAGTGGTACTGGCCATTCTGAAAGAAACACCCGATGCTCCGGTCGAACAAGTCATCAAACTGGCACTTAAACGACTCTGACATGATGAAGACCAAGAAAATCTACATGAATCGCTGGTTGGAAGCCAACGAACGGCAACAGACCCAACCGGCCGATGGTTGGTATGTGGACTTTGCCAACCGTCTGCTGCCCCTGATTGCTGCCTCTCCTCTGTATGCCGGCCTCACATTTTACAGCCAGGCCGCAACGGCCATCCGGGCGAGCCTGTACTTCTACGACACCATTGCCCAATCCGGTGGTTGGAAAACCTTCAGCAACAAATACAGGAAACTCTATAATCAACCGTTACCTTTCTACAACTGTACCGATTACATCGACGACGAAATCAACCTGTCTGATGTCTGCCTGCTGTTATGGGACAGCCTTTCGCAACCGGCTCTTCTGTTCGACGAAGACTATCCGGAATTGCAAAAATCCGCCGATACCCATAACCCTTTTCACTTCCAGGATCCTTACGACAAGGAACTGCTGACACTGGCCCCAAAACTGTACGACGAAATGGACAGCCTGTTCGAAGAAGCTCCCATCGGTGAAATGCCTTCACCCGATTCATGGATGATGGACACCCGACTGATGGATACACCTACTCTGCCCCTGCCCGAAGTCACTCCCGACACCCGGCTTACCAAAGACGCAGAGCGCATTCTGAAGTACAGCAACGGTTATCCCCTGCTCTACTTCGCCACCTATCGCGAGCTGCACACTTTCCTGACCCAAGTATTGGAGTGGGAAGACCATCCCGACAGTCTGCTGGCCGACTTGAAAGGCGAAAAGGACTTTGTGATCTATGCCAATGCCAAAGGCATGCTGATGGCACCCGGTGTGGCAGCCTGCTTCTGCGATGCCCGCAATGCGGCCTACAATGCCTCGACGGCTGCTGCAGCATACAAGCTGTTCTGTCTGCCCGGTCATTGTCCGTTCGACCTGCTGAAGTACGGTATGCAGCACGGACTTCTGCCCGATGCCCAACTTCCCTTCCCGCAAGGAAAAGAAGCACTGCAAAACAACTGGGATTTTATAACACGATACTTTTTAGATGAATATTATGAGGGGGAATAAGAATACGCATACCCGTCCGCGACGGACCAGCAGCAAAAACAAGCCGACCGGAAAAAGAATAGGCAAGTCGAAACCTTCGAAAGCCAACAACCAACTGAACAGGAGGGTAAAATAAGACTTGACTGCAAATCGCAGAACACCATGGATACAGCATTCCATAACAAGGGTGTGCCAAAATCAAAAGGACAACAAAATGTTTTCTCTTTTATATTTTAGCACACCCTCATTCTATTTTCTATGCTAAGACACAGTGCTTATTCCGTAAGTCTTCTCTCACGAAAGACTTCTTACTCAAAGCTCAATAATTTCTTCGTTACACAGGGTCAGTTTCTCTAATCCCTCGGCAGTTACTGCCCACGAGTTCTCGATGCCTAACGGACCGACACCCGGCAACACAATCTTAGGTTCCAAGGCAAACACCATGCCCGGCTCCAATTCCTGCTTCATGCGAGGAGCGATAACAGGCGCTTCGTTGATTTCCAAACCAATGCCGTGACCGATGAACTTAGCCTTCTGCCCCACTCCCATGAAATAATCGGCAAATCCGGCTTCCTCCACCATCTTGACAGCCGTATTGTACAAATCTTCGCACACTACGCCCGGTTTTGCCATGTTGGCAATGGCTTCCTGTACTTCCAGACAGGTCTGATGTGCCGCATATGCCTTTTCCGGCAATTTACCGATGGAGAATACACGACTCATATCACCCATATAACCGTAGAAGTTACCGCCCATGTCCACCATCAGACTCTGCCCCGGCTGAAGCAATGCACCGTTTGCACCTCCCGGCAATGAAGGATCAAGCCCTTCACCCCCCAACGCAAAATCGTAGGGAGAAGGAGCGGCCGCATTGTCACCTGCCAACAGGCTACCCATAAAGATTTCCATACTCTGTCCGAACACACGGAAAATGCCCAGGCAACCTTCCAAACGCATCAGCCGTTCTATCTCGATGGAAAGCTGACGGTCGGTCATACCCGGACGGTAAACAGACGGTATCTGTTCGTAAGCTTTGGCATGTGCAACTCCCGAACGACGGAAAATCTCAATCTCCATCGCTGTCTTGATGCTGCGTGCCTGACGAATCAGCGACGTACCGCACGGCACCACTTCCGCTTCGGGAAAACAGGCAGCCAGACGGTTGTACTCCGTAAACGACAGTTCGTCTCCTTCCAGCATCAGTTTCTTGGGCAAAGACAAACCACACTCCTGTATCAGTTCCGGCAATTGCTCGGGTTTGCGCACAGGAAGTATGTGTTCTCCGGTAATGTTATTGGGACGCTTGACAAACAGGCGGGCAGGCGATTCCAGCGGCAAATACAGGTAACCGCTGACTACAGTTCCATAGGTATATATCAGATTGACATTGCAGGCAATAAGGGCGGCATCAATTCCACGTTGAGCCATCAGTACACGTATCTTATCACGTCTTTGTTTTAATTCCGGTTGTAACATGTTGTTCAAATTATGATTGGTTAGATTTCTTCGTTTTCGCACACAAAGATACAATTCTCCCGTCATAATTCCATCAATCCGGAAAATGATTATATACGCCTATATAAAAAAAGTACTGCCTTATACCTTCACAGGCCGCAGGCAGCACAAACCACAAATACAAATACAACTAAACAAAGTTTCTTTATACAATTCCCTGACCCATCATGGCGTGAGCCACCTTCATGAATCCGGCGATATTTGCGCCCTTCACATAGTTGATGTAACCGTCAGGTTCTGTTCCATATTTTACACATTGCGCATGGATACCGTGCATGATTGTATGCAGCTTTTCATCCACTTCGGCAGCGCTCCAGCTCAGGTGCATGGCGTTCTGCGACATTTCCAGTCCGCTGGTAGCCACACCACCGGCATTTACAGCCTTACCCGGCGCATACATAATCTTGTTTTCGATAAAGAGATCGATGGCTTCGGGCGTACATCCCATATTGGAAATCTCGCCTACGCAAGTCACGTTATTATCTATCAGCTGGCGGGCATCTTCGCCATTCAGCTCGTTCTGTGTAGCGCAAGGCAGTGCGATGTCCACCTTCACTTCCCACGGACGTTTGCCGGCTACGAATTTTGCACCCGGGAACTGCTCGGCATACGGTTCAACGATGTCATTGCCCGAAGCACGAAGTTCCAGCATATAGTCAATCTTTTCGCCACTGATGCCATCCGGATCGTAGATGTAACCGTCGGGACCGGAAATGGTAACCACCTTGGCACCCAGTTGCGTAGCTTTTGTAGCAGCGCCCCAAGCTACGTTACCGAAACCGGAGATAGCTACTGTCTTACCTTTAATATCAATGCCTTTCGTCTGCAGCATCTGGTTCACGAAATACAAGCCACCGAAACCTGTTGCCTCAGGACGGATCAGCGAACCGCCGAATTCCAATCCCTTACCAGTAAAGGTACCGGTAAACTCGCGGGTCAGCTTCTTGTACATACCGAACATATAGCCTACTTCGCGACCGCCTACGCCGATGTCACCGGCAGGAACATCCATATCGGGTCCCAGATGGCGCCACAATTCCAACATAAATGCCTGGCAGAAACGCATGATTTCGGCATCGCTCTTACCGCGCGGTGAGAAGTCGGAACCTCCCTTACCTCCACCCATAGGCAGCGTAGTCAGCGCATTCTTGAAAGTCTGCTCGAAACCTAAGAATTTCAGGATGGAAAGGTTGACTGAAGCATGGAAACGGATACCGCCTTTGTACGGGCCAATGGCATTGTTGAACTGTACACGATAACCCAAGTTTGTCTGAACTTCACCTTTATCGTCCACCCACGTAACACGGAACGTAAAAATCCGGTCGGGTTCAACCAATCGCTCTATAATTTTTGCTTTCTCGAACTCTGGGTGCTGATTATATATATCTTCTATAGAAAGAAGTACTTCCTTTACGGCTTGAAGATATTCAGACTCGCCGGGGTGCTTAGCCTCCAAAGAGGACATGATACGTTCGATGTTCATAATATTACTTTTTAAAAGGTTATTGCCTCTGTTATTAATTTAAGGTCATTCGAGCAATGTGTCAACGAACAACGCTGCAAATATAGGAAAACTTTTCTTATCTCCTAAACTTTATAGCGATATTTTGATTAATAAATGATAAAATGACAAAAACCTCTTATTTTATTCCTTAAAATCCATCCCCAGGTTGTACATAATGAAACTATATATGTCCGCCTGCTCCTCCAGCACCTTGCTCATGGGTTTTCCTGCACCGTGTCCGGCCTTGCTATCAATGCGGATAAGGGTCGGATTCGTACCGTCGTTGCAAGCCTGCAGCGTTGCGGCAAACTTGAACGAGTGTGCCGGTACTACGCGATCGTCGTGATCGGCCGTCGTGACCAAAGTGGCAGGATATTTTGTACCCGGCTTCAGGTTGTGCAACGGTGAATATCCCTTCAGGTACTCGAACATTTCTTTGCTGTCTTCGCTCGTACCGTAATCGCTTGCCCAGTTCCAGCCAATGGTGAACTTATGATAGCGAAGCATATCCATCACACCCACTTCGGGAATGGCTACACGGAACAGGTCGGGTCGCTGCGTCATGCAGGCACCTACCAACAGACCTCCGTTCGAGCCTCCCACGATGGCTATCTTGTCCTTATTGGTATAGTTGGCAGCAATCAGATACTCGGCCGCCGCAATGAAGTCGTCGAAAACATTCTGCTTCTGCATCTTTGTGCCGGCCACATGCCAGGCTTCGCCATACTCGCCGCCTCCACGAAGGTTGACCTGCGCATAGATTCCTCCATTCTCCAGGAAAGGAATACGCATGGCCGAGAAGCCAGGATTCAGACTGATGTTGAAACCTCCGTAACCGTACAGATACACCGGATTCGTACCGTCTTTTTTCAAGTCTTTCTTATAAGTAAGGAACATGGGAATCTTCGTACCGTCTTTGCTGGGATAGAACACCTGTTCGGTAACGAAAGCATCGGCATCGAAATCGACCTTCGGCGCACGGAACAGTTCGTATGTATTCTTATCCATATCATATTTATAGGTAGCTCCCGGAATGGTGAACGAAGTAAAGCTGAAGAAACATTCCTTGTCGTCCTTGTCGCCACTGAAGCCCACGGTTCCCAACGACGGCAGTTTGATTTCCTGCAGTTGCTTGCCATCGAGCCCATATACATAGGCGTGGTTGGAGGCGTCTTTGTCGTAAGTCAGAAACAGCTTTCCGCCAATCACCTGCGCACCCGACAGCACCGCTTCCGACTCGGGCACCAGTTCCTTCCAGTCTTTCAGTCCGCTCTTGGCAAGGTCGGCCACCATAATGCGGTTTTTCGGGGCTCCGTAATTGGTGAACAGATATATTTTCCCGCCAATCACTTCCAGCGGGCTATACTGATAGTCCATATCCGTAGCCATCGCCACAAAGGGAGCGTCATTCCGGCGCAGCTCCTTCACGTACAAGGCATTTCCACGTCCTTCTCCGCTTTCGTACAGGAAGAGCATCGTCTCATCCTCGCTTACGCTGCAAGTATAGAAGCGTTTGGGATAAGCCGGATTCTGATACACTAACTTGTCCTGCGACTGGGGAGTACCCAGCTTGTGATAGTATATCTTATGATTGGCATTCATGTTCGAGAACTCCTTGCCTTTCTCGGGAGCATCGTAGGCACTGTAATAGAATCCGTCGCCCTGCCATTCGGCTCCGGTAAACTTGGCCCATTCGATGTGGTCGTCCAGCAACTGTCCGCTTTCAGCATCCATCACATAAATCTCGGTCCAGTCCGAACCGCTGCGCGAAATGGTATAGGCCGCATGCTTTCCATCGTGCGAGAAGTAAATGCCGGTCAGTGCCACTGTACCGTCGTCCGACAAGCGATTGGGATCGAGGAACACCCGTGGTTCGCCATCCAGCTTGTCCTGCACATACAATACGCTCTGATTTTGCAGACCGTCATTCTTGAAAAAATAATACTTTCCGTGCTTCTTGAACGGCGTACCAATCTTTTCGTAGTCGGACACCTCAGTCAGGCGTTTCAACAATGCCTCACGAAACGGAATCTGCGACAGGTAACCGTTTGTAACCTTATTCTGTGCTTCGACCCACGCAGCCGTTGCCGCACTGGTATCATTCTCCAACCAACGATACGGATCGGGTACTTCCGTGCCGAAATACACATCAACCGTATCCACTTTTGCAGTTTCGGGATACACTAATTTGGATTGCTTCACACCACAAGATACTGCTGTCATGCTCATAGCCAACACTAAAATCTGGACTTGTTTCATAATATATTTCCGTTCGTTCAATATTATCGGCGCAAGATACGAATAATATATGAATATTTAAAAACTACGACTCGAAATATCACGGATATTCCCTCCTGATTTTTTCCCAGTTAAGCAGCTCTTTTTTCCTAACTGGGGAAAAAACGGCCCCCTTAAGTGTATAAGAATAGGCAGGAAAGCGCATTAAAAAAACAGGAAACGAAGTCATCTGTCTTTCACCTTTCACCGCAATTCATGGATTATCAGCGAAATGCGGTGAAACTTCACACGGAAAACTTTGTTCACAACAGAAAAAACGGTGAAATCACGATGTTTCACCAGTCTCCCAACCAGCTGAAAACCTCTCCCAAACAAGTCTTGTAAACCACTTGCACGGCTCGTGAACGACACTTGTATGGCTCGCGAGCAACACTTGTACGGCTCACGAACAACACTAGCATAATAGCCCTCACAACTATGGACTTTAGCAACGTAAAGAGGAACTTTCGGAAAATAAGGTTTGAGATAAAATGATAGGGGAGTTTTTATTGAATAAGAATGTAAAAACGTCCTTGAAATAAAAAAAAATAGATTACTTTTGTCTTAGCATAAATCCAATAATAGATTAAGTATTTAAGTATGAAAAATATGAATCTGGCTGTAGTCAGAACTATTCTGCTGTTTATCTGTTTTTGCACATATACGAGCTATTCACAAGCGATAAATATATCTCATTACGTTGAATTTGCCCGCACATACGGCGTCATCCGCTACTTTTCTCCCAACCCATACACTAAAGACTGGTCAGAAAGCGATTGGATGAAAGTGTGTGCGTTACTTGCACACAGGATAGAGACGCAACCGTTTGAGACGGTATTCCAACCGCTTGCTCCCACTTTATACTTTTCAACCGCACCCATTTTATCAAAGAAAGACACCACAGAATCGACTACTCCTGCCCAATTCTATTATTACAGTGGATCAGGGGAATTGAACGTACCTTTTATCGCTAAATTGCTGATGCCCGGGCTTGCCAATTATATTACTTCCTTATTACAAAAGACTCTCTACTGCTCTCAACCTCCAAGACTCTGTAACCGCGCCAGTACCCAACCGATATTATAACTACCCAGTAGGCAATGAAAAATATCTAAATTTCCAGCATGCACTACCCAAAGAAATATTTGACAGCAAGACTACGCATCGGCTGCTTACCGAGGCTAAAAATTATTGGAAACATCATCAAAGTAACAACAAGATGTTATCCTCAAATCGCCGATTTATTTTCGGACTACTGTCAGACAAAGCAGTTAGAATAGCTGATTTAGCTGTCCGTTGGAATATAATCCGCCACTTCTACCCTTATTACGAAGAAGATAATCTTAATTGGGATCATCAATTAAAAGTCTATCTGCAAGAAGCCATCCAAATAGAAAAAATAGATTCTTTTGAATCTCTCCTTGAGTGGTACGACACAATTAACCGTTTTCTCAATCCCATAAAAGACGGGCACCTTTTCGTACGCAGAGACATGAATATTTCCAATATCAAAACAACCTATTTACCCGAATACTATGCAGAAGTTGAAACAAGGTATGTAAACGACACGTTACTCATACGTATGAAAATCGATGGTAAACAGACTTGGCGTATCCTCCACTCCATCAACGGCAAGCCTGCCTCCGCACGTTTACAAGATTGTAGAAAGATAACAAATGCTGCAACAGAAGAACATCAAGACAGACTATCTGTTGACAAACTATTCTCATCCTCCGCTTACGATACTCCGTTTGTTATCGAAAGTAGTGATCTTGCGGGACAAATACATAAAGATACACTTTATACTCGATACCCTGATTTACCGGTATCCAAACATGAAGACCAGCCTATCCGGAAATACGACAATGGAATCCTATACATTGACGCCACCTCACCCAAACTGAACGAGAAACAATTTCTATCAGCACTGACTCCTGATATAAAAAGACTTTGTTTCGATTTACGAGGACTACCTTCGTACCGATTCGAAAATATTTTGGCACATTTAATCTCCTCCGACGTAAAAGCTCCAGCAACGGAAGTTCCGATTAACAGTTTCCCCTTCCAACAAAAATTATCTTGGCGTGTCAATACAGAAACTCTTCAAGCCAAATTACCTCTTGTCGATTTGCCGGCAGTCTTTTTGTGCGATGCGGAAACCGTCAGTTGGGGTGAAACCATTCTGATGATGGTTCGTCACTACGGATTAGGCAAAATTGTCGGACAAACGACAGCAGGGACCACAGGCGATATGACACAATTCGATCTACCTCTGTTCCCGTTCGCCATGACCGGTATGCGTATGCACTGCATGGATGGAGAACAGCACCACGCCCGAGGCATTATACCCGACAGGATTATTCCCGTCTATGCCAATGACTATATGACTAATTATGATAGAATGCTATACGTTGCCTTAACATACAGCTTTCTGCCGTAGATCAAATGATTTTAGGGTATCAGCCTTGCATATCCCAAGAAAAAGCACGAATTTTGACGGACTAATCCATTAAATTGAAAAACAGACATGCTCAGCAAGTTCAAACTCAACCAGCTGTACTTCAAAGACACCCAGTTTGCCAACCTGATGACCAGGCGCATCTTCAACGTCCTGTTGATAGCCAATCCCTACGACGCCTTCATGCTGGAAGACGACGGACGTATCGACGAAAAGATATTCAACGAATACACCTCGCTGTCATTGCGCTATCCGCCACGCTTCACGCAGGTCAGCACTTGCGAAGAAGCCCTGAAGCAACTCTCGTCCATGCCCTACGACCTCATTATCTGCATGCCGGGTACAGGTGACAACGAGGGTTTCGACGTAGCACGCAACATCAAAGGGCAATATCCCAACATCCCGATGGTGATACTGACTCCCTTCAGTCACGGCATCACCAAACGCATTGCCAACGAAGACCTCAGCCCGTTCGAATACATTTTCTGCTGGCTGGGCAACACCGATCTGCTGGTGTCCATCATCAAGCTGATAGAAGACAAAATGAACCTGGAGCATGATGTCAACGAGGTCGGTGTGCAGGTCATCCTGCTGGTGGAAGACGGCATACGCTTCTATTCGTCCATCCTGCCCAATCTTTACAAGTTCGTATTGCAACAAAGTCAGGAATTCTCGACCGAAGCCCTGAACGCCCACCAGCGTACCCTGCGTATGCGCGGACGGCCCAAGATTGTGCTGGCACGCAATTACGAAGAAGCCATCGGCATCTACGAGAAATACAAGAACAACATACTGGGGGTCATCACCGACGTCCGCTTCCCCGTCAGGGACCGGGGAGAAAAAGACGGACTGGCAGGCATTAAGCTCTGTGCAGCCATCCGCAAGGAAGATCCGTTCGTTCCCCTCATCATACAATCCAGCGAAAGCGAAAACGCCGCCTACGCCACCAAGTACGGCGCCGCCTTCATCGACAAGAACTCCAAGAAAATGGACGTTGACCTGCGGCGCATCGTGTCGGACAACTTCGGATTCGGCGACTTCATTTTCCGCAACCCCGAAACAGGCGAAGAAATAGCGCGCGTAAAGAACCTCAAGGAACTGCAGAACATCCTGTTTGCCGTGCCTGCCGAATCGTTCCTTTACCACATCAGCCACAACCACATCAGCCGCTGGCTCTACTCGCGCGCCATGTTCCCCATCGCCGAATTTCTGAAACCTATCACGTGGAACAGTCTGCAGGATGTCGATGCCCACCGCAAAATCATCTTCGAGGCCATCGTGAAATATCGCAAGATGAAAAACCAGGGCGTCGTGGCCGTGTTCAAACGCGACCGCTTCGACCGCTACTCCAACTTTGCCCGCATCGGCGACGGCTCGTTGGGAGGCAAAGGCCGTGGCCTGGCTTTCATCGACAATCTGGTGAAACATCATCCCGAGTTCGAAGAGTTCGACAACGCACGGGTTGCCATCCCCAAGACCGTCGTTCTGTGCACCGACGTCTTTGACGAATTCATGGAGACCAACAACCTGTATCAGGTAGCCCTGTCCGATACCGACGATGCCACCATACTGCGCTACTTCCTGAAAGCCAAACTGCCCGACCGTCTGGTAGAAGACTTCTTCACCTTCTTCGACGTGGTGAAGTCGCCCATCGCCATCCGTTCGTCCTCGTTGCTCGAAGACTCGCACTACCAGCCCTTTGCCGGCATCTACAATACGTACATGATTCCCTACCTGGACGACAAGTACGAGATGCTGCGTATGCTCAGCGACGCCATCAAGGGCGTATATGCCTCGGTTTACTTCCGCGACTCCAAAGCCTACATGCAGGCCACAAGCAACGTCATCGACCAGGAAAAGATGGCCGTTATCCTGCAGGAAGTTGTGGGTAACCAGTATGCCGACCGCTACTATCCTTCGATGTCGGGTGTGGCCCGCTCGCTGAACTACTACCCCATCGGCGACGAAAAGGCCGAAGAAGGCATCGTGAACCTGGCCCTCGGATTAGGAAAGTACATCGTGGACGGAGGACTGACGCTGCGCTTCTCGCCCTATCACCCCAACCAGGTGTTGCAAACCAGCGAAATGGAGATTGCCCTGCGCGAGACACAGACACGCTTCTATGCCCTCGACCTGAGCAACGCCGGACACAACTTCTCCATCGACGACGGCTTCAACCTGCTGAAACTGCACGTCAAGGAGGCCGAAAAAGACGGTGCACTGAACTACATCGCCTCGACCTACGACCCTTACGACCAGATCATACGCGACGGACTGTATCCGGGCGGACGCAAAGTCATCACCTTTGCCAACATCCTGCAACACGACGTTTTCCCGCTGGCACGCATCCTGCAACTGGCTCTGAAGTACGGACAGGAAGAAATGCGCCGTCCCGTCGAAATAGAGTTTGCCGCCACCATGAGCCGCGAAAAGGACAAGACAGGAACCTTCTACCTGCTACAGATACGCCCCATTGTAGACAGCAAGGAGATGCTCGACGAAGACCTGAGCGCCATCCCCGACGACCAGCTGCTACTCCGTTCGAACAACTCGCTGGGACACGGCATCATGAACGAACTGTATGACGTGGTTTACGTCAAGACAGACCACTACAGCGCCTCGCACAATCCTGAAATAGCACGCGAGATAGAAAAGCTGAATCAACAGTTCCTGAACGAACAAAAGAACTATATCCTGATCGGACCGGGACGCTGGGGAAGCAGCGACTCCTGGCTCGGCATCCCCGTGAAGTGGCCGCACATCAGTGCAGCCCGTGTCATCGTAGAAGCCGGACTGACCAACTACCGCGTAGATCCCAGTCAGGGTACGCACTTCTTCCAGAACTTGACTTCGTTTGGCGTGGGCTACTTCACCATCAACGCCTTTATGAACGACGGCGTTTACAATCAGGACTTCCTGAACGCACAGCCAGCCGTGTACGAGACCCAGTACCTGAGGCACGTACGTTTCAGCCAGCCTGTAGTTGTGAAAATGGATGGAAAAAGAAAACAAGGCGTGGCACTGCTCCCGCAGCTCTAAGACCGCCCGGCCCGCCATCTGTCTTTTTACCGAAGCCTGTGCAGGGTAATGACCACCACCTCGGCCGGAGCAAACAGACGGATGGCGTGTTGGGAAGTACCGATGCCGTTGGTCACAATCATCGGAATGTGGGCCGAATTGTATTTCAGTCCTGTCAGGAAACGTTGGCCGTAGCGCGAAGGCACCACCGGTGCATAGCCGAAAAGGGTGACCTGCCCGCCATGCGTATGCCCGGCCAATATCAGGTCGGCATGGGTTACGGGCACATCCTCGGCATAGTCGGGCGTATGGGTCAGCAATATCACAAAGTCGTCGGGCGACAGACCGAGTGTAGGCGACTGCCCGTTCTGCTTCAGGTCGAACGGATTGCGCACACCGGCCACCAGTATGCGATCCTTACCCCGCCTCAACGTATCGACCTTATGCTCCAGCAAGCGGATGCCGCGATGTTTCATCTCGTTCACCACTTCGCTGTAGCAGGCTTCGTAATCGTTGTTCCCCAATACGGCATAAGTCCCCAACGGAGTCCTGACCTGCGCCAGGGCAGCCATCAACGGAGCCACATATTGGCAACCTTCGTGATAATCGCCACCCATCAGCAAGGCGTCGGGATGCAGGGACGAAAGCAACCGTACCAGATCGGCCAGCCCCTCCTCTTTCAGCAGACTCTTGTAATGCAGATCGGAAATGAAGGCAATCCGGCAACTGTCAAAAGCCTCGGGAACATCGCGATGAGTGAAATCGTACATCCGCACACGCTTCACCCCTTTGTACGACGACGAGACATCAACCGTGGTAAACGTAATCTGTGTGCCCCGTTTCACAATCTCCTTCTTCCTGATCTTCAGTCGGGCCAGCGAACGCGACGCACGGGCAGAACGTCCCGACATGCGGCGAATGTTCCGCAAATCGGACTGGTCGAACGTCAGCACTCCCACAAGCGAAGCAGGCAATCCTACCGTATCGGCCCTCAAAGCACTGTCAGGAACCACTTCGAGTGACGGTAAGGACGACACCAGATTCCGCTTCGACTTGCACGACGACAGAAGCAACAACACCAAAAGAAAAGATATATAAAGGAACTTCTTATTCATAACCGGGTGCAAAAATAGGCTTTTTTGCTATCTTTGCCTGTAGCCATTCACATTTATTAGAAAGCCATGAAAGAGATAAAACAAAATTCACTACGGGCATGGGTGCTTGCCGCCCGCCCCAAGACCTTGACCGCTGCCCTCATCCCCGTGCTGCTGGGTAGCGCACTTGCTTTCAGCGACGGACGTTTTCAGGAAATACCGGCCCTGCTGTGTGCCCTCTTTGCCTGCTTCATGCAAATTGCCGCCAACTTCATCAACGATCTGTTCGACTTCCGCAAAGGCAGCGACCGCGAAGACCGGCTCGGTCCCGAACGTGCCTGTGCCCAAGGCTGGATTACGCCATCGGCCATGAAGACCGGAATCGGCCTGACACTGCTGATTGCCTCGCTGACCGGACTGAGCCTGCTGTTCTACCTCTGGGGAAAACTGCCGCATGGTGGCTGGGAGCTGATTCTGCTGGGCGTGTTGTGCATTCTGTTTGCTTTTCTGTACACCACTTTCCTTTCTTATCGAGGCTGGGGCGACCTGCTGGTGCTGATCTTTTTCGGCTTTGTCCCCGTAGGAGGTACTTACTACGTACAAAGCGGTACGCTGAATGCCGATGTGGTGGTGCTCTCCATCGTCAGCGGATTAGTTGTTGACACCCTGCTAATACTAAACAACTACCGCGACCGCGAACAGGATGCACGCAGCGGAAAGCGCACATTGGTAGTCCGCTTCGGCGAAAAGTTCGGCAGCCAGTTGTATTTGGGTTGCGGCATCCTGGCCGTATTGCTCTGCCTGTGGTTCCTCTACACCGGTCGCCTGACGTTACTCGAATTTATCTGGGCGCCCTGCGTTTACTTCTACCTGCATGCTCTGACGTGGCGGAAAATGGTTGCCATACACAGTGGCAAAAAGCTGAACAGCATATTGGGAGAAACCTCGCGCAACATGCTGTTCATGGGATTACTGCTGAGCGTAGCGCTCTGTCAGTAAGTTGCCAAAAATCCAGGCCAGTTTCCCCTTT
>CABROZ010000047.1 GCA_902472795.1 uncultured Bacteroides sp.
AAATGGCATCCATGGCATCGGACGATACATATTATTTGGCCCGCACCGGTTCGGACAATCAGATTAAGGATATGGTGCACTACACGGTGAACCCCACCAACGAATGGGTCAGAATGCTTTGGCTGTTGAAGTACCAGGGCATTGACCGGGCTAATATGGCTATTGACGGCATAGAGAATATGTCCGCCTATGCTGACAGTCAGAAACTGAAAGCACTCGATGCCGAAGCTCGTTTCCTGCGTGCCTTCCTAGCTTTCGATTTGGTAAAGAGTTGGGGTGATGTGCCTTTCAAGACTTCCTACTCGGCCAGTTACGATGAGGCATTCGGTGCCCGAGTGAGCCGTGAGGAAATCTACGATCAGATTATTGCTGACTTGGACTTTGCTAAGAATAACCTGGACTGGGCTACGGCTTCGTCCAGTCCAGAACGTGTGACGCAAGGTGCCGCTCGTGCTCTGCTGATGCGTGTTTATTTGCAACGTGCCGGCTATAGCTTACAGTTAGATGGAAAACTGTCGTGTCCCGATGAAAGTACCCGTAAAACGTATTTTGAAGCAGCTCTTACAGAGTGGGATGCTTTTCAGGCAAATGGTTACCACGGCTTCTATGAAGGTGGTTATGAAGCTCTTTTCAAAGGCTTTTCTGAAGGTGTGCTTAATAGTAAGGAGAGTCTGTTCGAAATTTCGTTCTATCACCAGCAAGGCAGTCGCAACGGGGGCGCATGGGGCATTTACAACGGTCCGCTGGTGGCCGAACCTACGGGGATTGCTTCTTCTGAATCAGCCAACTATATGGGGAGAGCCAACGGCTTTTTTATTACTGTGCCTGAGTGGAAGAACTTTTTTGAGGAAGGCGATGTGCGTCGCGATGTGAGTATCTGTACTTATCGTTTTGCTTGGAAAAACAAGCAGCATGTAAAGGAAGAACGCGGTGCCGGTTCTTGGTATCCAGGTAAGTGGCGTAGAGAATGGATGGCTCCTGAAAGCCGTAACAAAAATATGAACTATGGTGACGTGAACTATTGTGTCTTGCGCTATGCCGATGTAGTGTTGATGGCAGCGGAAGCCTACAACGAAGTGGGAAAGACAGAACAGGCTTGGATGTTGTTAAATAGTGTACGTCAACGTGCTGGAGCCACTTCTTATACATCGGCCAACTACGATCAACTGATGGCTGTCCGCAAAAAAACACATGATCTGCCTTTCATTACTGACGGTGATGAACAGGGACGTTTTCGCACGGCTCTTTATTGGGAGCGTGGCTTTGAATTATCTTTTGAAGGACAGCGTAAATTTGACCTCATTCGCTGGGGGGTGTTGGCCGATGCTCTGAAACTTTTCGGTGAGAATAGTTCGGTGAACAAAAAGGAAAACAAACCTTATCCTGCTTACCAAAACTTTGTCAGCGGCAAACATGAGTTGTTGCCCATTCCTTTGGTCGAATTGCAGAGTAATCCGAAGTTAGAGGCTAAAAATAATCCGGGGTATTGATCGAATTACCTAATTTAATGCCTTGCTATCTTCGGTCCCGGTACATCGGTTGCCAAAGCTGCTTGTCAGATCCTCGAAATCTTGATGGACGAAGAATAAAGAGTCTATTTGGATATTTGCAGAAAGGGCGGAAAGCGTTTGCTTTTCCGCCCTTTTTCTTAATTGATGTTATAGAATTCCTTTTTTTACGTGAATAATTTGCAGAATTCATAAAAGAGACTATCTTTGCACTGTGTTTTTCATAGTATTAGATTTAAAATTAACAAGTTTTAGGGCTCAGCGGAGCCCTTTTTTTATGTCTCTTTACAAAAGGCCTGTACTCATGCTTCTGTATAGCGTTTCCGAATATGCAGGGGTTGGTATTTTTCTCCAGTTGGCAAAAAATATTTTCCCAGTCAGGCAATTATTTTTTCCCAGTTAGGGATAAAGTGCTCCTTTTCGGTGGGGCGATTTTTCCAATGCTTCGTTTTTTCATTCCTTATTAAATCTGTATCTTTGCCCGACTAAAAACAACGGGAAAAAGAATGATAGTTTGCATAGCCGAAAAGCCGTCCGTAGCACGCGACATAGCCGACGTGCTGGGGGCCAAGGATAAAAAAGACGGATACATCGAAGGAAACGGATATCAGGTGACGTGGACGTTCGGTCATCTTTGTACGCTAAAGGAGCCGCATGAATATACGCCCGACTGGAAGTCGTGGAGATTAGAGTATCTGCCCATGATTCCTCCCCGTTTCGGCATCAAGCTTATCAGTAATCCTACTTACGAACGTCAGTTCCATATCATCGAAGGCCTGATGCAGAAAGCCGATATGATCATCAATTGTGGTGATGCCGGCCAGGAAGGTGAGCTGATTCAACGATGGGTGATGCAGAAAGCGGGAGCCAAGTGTCCGGTAAAACGGTTGTGGATATCGTCGCTGACCGAGGAAGCTATTCGTGAAGGCTTTGCCAAGTTGCGCGATGCTACCGATTTTCAGCCTTTGTATGAAGCCGGTTTAAGCCGTGCCATTGGTGACTGGCTACTGGGCATGAATGCTACGCGCCTCTATACCATGAAGTATGGACAGAACCGTCAGGTTCTTTCCATTGGACGGGTGCAGACCCCTACACTGGCACTTATCGTGAACCGTCAGTTGGAAATCCAGCATTTTGTTCCCAAACAGTATTGGGTGCTCAATACCATCTATCGGGATACGTCGTTTTCAGCGCTTATCCGTAAGAGCGACGAGGAACTGGCGTTGGAGGCAGAAAAGCAGAAAGAAGCTGTAGCCGCAGGAAAGAAACCTAAGAAAGAGGAAGAAAACCGTGGAATCGACCCCATCACCGATCGTACACGGGGGGAAGAACTGCTGGCACGCATCAAGGACGTACCTTTTACCGTCACTGCCGTTACCAAAAAAGAAGGTAGAGAAGCTCCGCTCCGTCTGTTCGACTTAACCTCGTTGCAGGTAGAGTGTAACAAGAAATTTGCCTATTCGGCCGATGACACACTGAAGACTATCCAGTCGCTTTACGAGAAGAAGATAACGACTTATCCTCGTGTAGATACTACTTTCCTGAGTGATGACATCTATCCTAAATGTCCTTCCATCCTGAAAGGTTTGCGTGGTTACGAAGCGTTGACCGCTCCGCTGGAAGGCGTCACATTGCCAAAGTCGAAGAAGGTGTTCGATAATTCGAAGGTAACCGACCACCATGCCATTATTCCTACCGGTCAGCCACCGGTCAATCTGACTGATTTGGAGCGTAGGGTGTTCGATCTGATTGCCCGTCGGTTTATTGCTGTCTTTTATCCCGACTGCCGTTTCTCAACAACCACGGTGATGGGCGAGGCAGGAGGAATCGAATTCAAAACCTCGGGTAAGCAGATTTTGGATCCGGGTTGGCGTGTTGTCTTCAATTACAACGCTTCGCCGCAGCAGGATGCTACGGACGATGGTAGTAAGGACAACAATGATGAAGACCGTGTGCTGCCGGCTTTTGTCAAGGGAGAAAGCGGGCCACATGTCCCCGAATTAGTAGAGAAGTGGACACAGCCCCCGCGTCCTTATACCGAGGCTACCCTGTTGCGTGCCATGGAAACAGCCGGTAAGTTGGTGGATAATGATGAGTTGCGCGATGCTCTGAAGGAAAATGGCATCGGGCGTCCGTCCACGCGTGCAGCAATTATCGAAACGTTATTCAAGCGTAACTACATCCGTAAGGAAAAGAAAAACCTGATAGCTACTCCGACGGGGGTGGAACTGATACAGACCATTCATGAAGAGCTGCTGAAGAGTGCCGAGCTGACCGGAATCTGGGAAAAGAAGTTGCGCGAGATAGAACGTCGAACTTACAATGCTGCCCAGTTTCTGGAAGAGTTGAAGCAGATGGTGAGTGAGATTGTGTCCAATGTTCTGGCCGATCGTAGCAATCGGCGTATTACGGTGCAGGCACCGCCTGTCGGTAAATCCGTACGCAACGTCACCACAACTTCTGCCGGTGAAGCTTCTGAAGAGTCACCGAAGAAAGAAGTGAAGAAGCGCGCTCCCCGTAAAAAAAAGGTGGAGGCTTCTGATGCCGGAGCGCCGGCTGCAGCAACCGCTGTTGCGTCAGCGCCTGCAACCGATGAACTGGTGGGTACGCCTTGTCCGTTGTGTGGGAAGGGTACTATTATTAAAGGTAAGACGGCTTATGGCTGTTCGGAGTGGCGCAACGGATGTACGTTCCGAAAACCCTTCTGACAAGCCGGGCTCAGACAATAATGACTGGTTATCGGTCCGTATTCAGGGCCGTACGGATAAAGGTGGGCTTATGCACATGCAATAAGACGAAGGTGTGTCAAAACAAAAGTCTCTGAAGCTCTCCTCCTTCTGGAAGGAGGGGAGTCAGATGGTATTACTTGGTTTTGACACACCTTTTTGTGTAACGCTATACAAGGCAAATCTTATTATATCCTGTTGAAGTATCAATGGAAGTTCAGGTGGAACTCCGTTACCGCTTCAATGCCTTTACGAATGATGTCGAGCGGAATGTTTTCGTTGGGCGAGTGAATGGCGTTGCTTTCCAGTCCGAAGCCCATCAGAACGGTTTTGATGCCTAACACCTGTTCGAAGGTTGCAATGATGGGAATACTTCCGCCTCGGCGTACAGCCAGTGGTTTTTTGCCGAATGCCTTTTCGAAACCCTTTTCGGCCGCCTTGTAAGCGGGCAGGTCGATTGGGCAAACGTATCCCTGACCGCCATGCATGGGAGTCACTTTGACTTGAACGGTGGCAGGAGCGATGCTCTGGATGTAGTCGGCAAACAGTTGCGAAATCTTATGATGATCCTGATGTGGAACAAGGCGGCACGAAACCTTGGCATAAGCTTTGGAGGGCAGGACAGTCTTGGATCCTTCGCCGGTATATCCGCCCCAGATGCCGCAAATGTCGAACGACGGTCGGCAGCTGTTTCGCTCCAAGGTGCTGTAGCCTTTTTCGCCGAAAAGCTCTTTTACGCCGATAGCAGCCTTGTATTTCTCTTCGTCGAAGGGAATATGCGCTATCATGTCGCGTTCGGCTTGGGGAACTTCTTCCACATCGTCGTAGAAGCCGGGAACGGTGATGCGTCCGTCGGCATCGACTATGCGGCTCATCATCTGGCACAGAACGTTGATCGGGTTGGCAACGGCTCCGCCGAAGTGGCCGGAGTGCAGGTCGCGGTTGGGGCCGGTCACTTCGATTTCCCAGTAAGCCAGTCCGCGCAGGCCGGTTGTCAGCGACGGCAGGTCGGCACCCAACATGCTGGTGTCGGACACTAAGATGACATCTGCCTTCAACATTTCGCGATGATCCTGACAGAAGGCTTCAATACTTGGCGAGCCGATTTCTTCTTCGCCTTCGAAGATGAATTTCAAGTTGTGGGTCAGCAGGTTGTTTTTTACAAGATATTCGAACGCTTTCACCTGAATGAACGACTGTCCCTTGTCGTCGTCGGCGCCGCGTGCCCAGATGCGTCCGTCACGAACTTCGGGTTCAAACGGTTTGCTTTTCCATAACTCTAACGGTTCGGCTGGCATTACGTCGTAGTGGGCATAAATAAGTACGGTTGGTGCTGCCGGATCGACTGTTTTCCGGGCAAAGACCATTGGGTTGCCTTGCGACGGCATTATCATGGCTTCGTCTGCTCCTGCCTCCAGTAGCAGTTGGCGCCAGCGTTCGGCACAAGCCAGCATGTCGTCGTGGTGTTCCGGCTGTGCGCTGATGCTGGGAATACGGATGAGGCTGAACAGTTCGTCCAGCATGCGAGGTTCGTTTTCAGTGATGTAGGTCTTGATCATAATCGCGGATAACTCTTTTTACCGTTCCTCAGTCCGTCGGGGCGGATGGGAGCGGATGGATTAAAGTAATACATTATATAATAGGTAAGCCGTTTACTCCCCCCCTCCCTTTGGGGAGGGGGGAGGAGAGACCTCTTACAGTTGTGTGGTCCGGTCAATCAGGTAAAAGTCCAGAATGGTCAGTGCGGCCATGGCTTCTACGATGGGTACGGCACGAGGCAATACGCAGGGGTCGTGACGTCCGCGGGCTTTCAGCGTAGTGTCCCGTCCGTCAATGTTGACGGTGTGCTGTTCCATAAGTACAGTGGCTACGGGCTTGAAGGCTACGCGGAAGTATATGTCCTGTCCGTTGCTGATGCCACCCTGTATGCCTCCCGAGTGGTTGGTGTGGGTGGTGATGCGCCCGGCATCGTTGTAGAAGACGTCGTTCTGTTCCGATCCTTTCATCTTCAGACCTTTGAAACCGTCTCCATATTCAAAAGCCTTGGCTGCATTGATGCTCAGCATGCCCGAAGCAAGGGCAGCTTGCAGCTTGCCGAAGACGGGCTGTCCCAGTCCGACTGGGCAACCGGTGATGACGCAGGTGATGACTCCGCCTATGGTGTCGCCTTCAGCTTTCACTTCGGCAATGAGTTGTTCCATTTCCTTGGCTTTTTCGGGGTCGGGGCAGCGTACGGGATTGGTCTCGGTCAGGTCCAGATTGTAAGCCGTATAATTCTCTTCCAACCGGATGGGGCCTACTTGCGAAGTATAGGCTGTGATGCGTATGCCGAGCTGCCGCAGGGCAAGTTTGGCCAGTGCACCTCCTACGACACGCGAAATGGTTTCACGAGCCGACGAACGTCCTCCTCCGCGATGGTCGCGGATGCCGTATTTTACGCGGTAGGTATAGTCGGCGTGCGAAGGACGATAGACTTCTTTCAGGTTGTCATAGTCGTTCGAGTGCTGGTTTTCGTTCCATACGATGAAGCCGATGGGACAGCCGGTGGGTTTTCCTTCGAATATGCCGGAAAGGAATTCCACTTTGTCCGCCTCTTTGCGGGGAGTAGTAAGGGCCGATTGTCCCGGACGACGGCGGTCGAGTTCCTTTTGAATAAAATCCATGTCGATGGTGATGCCGGCGGGAAATCCGTCGATTACACCTCCGATGCCTTTTCCATGCGATTCGCCGAAACTGGTCAGTCGCAAGATGTTTCCGAATGAGTTGAACATAGTCGGTATGCTTTAAAGGGTTGTGAATAAGCTTGATGTTACTTTCTGCCTTTGTGAGGCATCTTATTTTTCTATAAAGATAATGCTTTTTTTGTGAAATGTAAGTGAAAGCTTTGAAAAGTTTTGCGAAATGTCTTGTTGCGGGTATATGAATCTTTGTGTTTGGTTAAATAGCCTGGTTATGGATGTGGCAGATACAGAATTTGATATTATTGTGAAACCTATCTGGGGAAATTATATATAAAGCATTAAGAATAGAACATTTTTTTGAAGAAAAGACCTTGCCTGACTCGTGTAAAAAGTGTTATTTTGTATCCTCAATATAAATAGGTAAATTAGAGAGTGTTTGGGAGAAATATTATTAATTCAAAAATAAATATGAAAGAAGAATGAAAAAGAATTTATTTTATGTGTTTGCATTGATTTGTTCAATGAGTCTGTTTGCGGCTTGTAGTAATGACGACTCTACTCCAACGGACTATACACAGGTGATTGATGATGAGATTGCCGGTAGTTACAAAGGTGAATTGAAAGTGAATGTTATGGGGAACGATATGCCTGTTGTCCCTCAGAAGATTACTGTAGAAAAGGCGAGCACTACTGCCATTAATCTGTTTATTTCCGATTTTTCTTTTATGAATATTCCTGTTGGTGATGTTAATTTGAAGAATTGTGAATTGACTCAGAATGGCAATGCGTACACTTTTGCCGGTACAACTACCGTGAACGTTGTTGCTGTAGGGCTGGAAGCTAATGTGGAGGGGCAAGGTACTGTTGCCAATGGTACGCTTTCTTTAAATTTGAATATTACTGCCGTTCTTGGTACAATGGAGCAGGAAGTCAAAGTTACGTTCGACGGTACGAAACTGAATGGTACAGAAAATACGAAAGCAGATATTATTGCCTTTACGTTCGACAATACAGACGCAGTGACCGAACAGCCTGTTATCAATGCTGATAAGACGATTACTTTCAAGGTTGCCGAAGGAGCCGATGTAACAGCTTTGGTTCCGACTATTACTGTTTCCGAAGGTGCTACAGTAACTCCTGCTACGGGTGTTGCTCAGGACTTCTCGAAAGGAGCGGTGACATATACAGTTGTGTCCGAGGATTATGGAACTACGAACACTTATCAGGTTTCTGTTTCAGCATCGCAAAGCTTTTTGAAGTTCTCTTTTGAGGACTGGAAAACTGGTGATAAGAATGATGACCTGCTTCCAAAAGAATTGTGGGCTTCAAGTGCGGCTGGGGCAAGCATACTGGGTGGCACTTTGCTGAAGCAGGAGGTGAATGAAGACGGTTCTTTTGCTGCTAAACTGATAACTTTCGAATACCCGAGTAATCCTACTTCTCTGATTCCTAAGATCACGGCAGGCTCTATCTTCATCGGTACGTTCGATGTGATACCGGCTATTATGGGTGATCGTTTGTCTTGTACCAAGTTTGGACTTCCGGTTGCAACTGTCGGACTGAACGGACAGCCTGTTCGTCTGAAAGGAATGTATAAGTATCAGGCTGGTGAAACCTATTTGGATGCATCCGATTATACAAATGTAGTGGAGACCGGTGATGTTGATAAAGGCTCTATCGTTGCGGTACTTTATAAGGCTAAAGATGCAGAAGGCAACGAAGTTACGCTGACCGGACACGATGTGAATACTTCCGAATATATCGTGGGTTTTGCTTCCATTATTACGGAAAATGCAGCTGAATATACTCCGTTTGATGTAGAGTTTACATACAATAACGGTTATGATCCGGAAGGCGAGTATAAGTTTGCTATTGTATGTTCTTCAAGTAAAGATGGTGACCAGTTCAAGGGTGCAGGTAACAGTACGCTGATCGTTGACGAACTGGAAGTTGTAGCAGAATAAGTCAGAAGTGTTTCTCCGTCGTGATATAGTGGACGGAGATATGGATTTTATAGTAAGGGAATATGCCGGGAAGCTGGTTTATTCCCTTTTTTTGTTTGTTACTGCAATAACGGATACAGTGTTACTGCAGTAACGGTTGCAGTGTTGCTGCAACAATGGATGCAGCAATGTAGGATTGGTTATTGTGACAGATGACTGTAAGCTGTAGGGATGTATTCTGAAAAAATCGACAGGGTTCGTCGGACTGTTCTGCCATAGGATAAGAATGGTTGAACTGTTTCGACGAACTCTGTCTGGTTGTTGGATGGGGTTAGAACCAATATCCGAATCCTACGTTCAGGTAGATGGGATACATGGCAAAGGTTATTGTATCAAAGTCTTTTTGGAAAATGTCATTCAGTCCCCACGTCAGGTCGGCATGTACATTCAGATGCTTGAAGGCACGCCATTCGCCACCCAGTTGCAGGCCCCATTGGAATTTGCGGAGCTCATTGCTAAAGTCGTAGGTGGCAATGCTTTCGCCTTCAAAGTTGACCCGTGAGCCTGTGGCATCGGGAGTTCTCAGGTGGCCTTCGTAAACATTACCCGAGAAGTTGCCTTCCAGCAGATACGAGAAGTAAGGACCAGCCACCAATTTCCAACGTGAGCTGATACGGTAGTTGGCAAGTACGGGTACGGTGATGTAATTGTTTTTCACCTGGCTCTTTACGCCTCCAGTCCAAAGCCCTTGCAGTTCTCCTCCGTTGGTATTGATGATTTTCATATTATAGTTTTTCACAGTGGCTTCGGTTGTCATGCTTTTGTTCTCCAGACGCAGACCGATGGTCAGTCCCCATATTTTTTTTATGTCAAACCATTTGGTAGCGTTTCCTTCGATGGAAATGGCCATACTGGGCGAGTAGCCGTCAATGCTACGTATTTCTTCGGGCAAGGGTAGGGGGGAAGTTCCACCGATGCTGAATCCTGCTTTCAGTGAGTATTCCCAGCCGTGCAGATAGGACTGGATGATGCTTTTGTTACGCTCTTTCTGAGCCCATGCAGGAATGGTGCTCATGCTTAGTATCAGGGCGGCTATGATGATATGGTATTTTTTCATAATGATATTTATTACGTTACAGCTTCTTGATTAATGAGTGCTTTCTTGGCAGATCAGTTCTACTTCATCGATGTAGAGTGTACTTCCCACGGCGCCGTTAAAGTAGGCACCATCAAAACTGGAGGAGAAAACTATGCCGAGTTTGTATTCACCGTTGGCCAGCTTTTTCTCATCGATGGTTTTGCCTGCTTTCATTTCGAAAGGAATGTCGAAGCGGGTCCAGTTGTTTGCTTCACGTGCTTCTTCTTCGGAGATGCGTGCCACGGCCACTAACGAAGGGTGAGTCAGTGCGTTTGATCCGTTCAGCATGAAGGCGTTGTCCGAAGCTTCGTAGAAGATGGCATAAATGTCGAAGCGGTCTTTCCGGCTTGCATTGGGCTGTCCCGATTCGGTAAAGACGCTTCCGGCCTTGTACTTGTAATATCCGGTCAGTCGCATGGGACGTTTGAAAAACTTGAATCCGAACTTGGTGGCAGCCGGGGCATCTTTCAGAGCATCTCCGAGTTCGAAGTTACCGATGAAGAGATTGCCGGCGGCAATATACATTTTTACCATAGCACCGAAACTGCCGGTGTCTTTGGTCTCCAGTTTGACACAGTTGCCTATGTAGCCATCTGCCGATAACATGGTAGGATATCCGGTGCGGTCCTTTGCCATGCTGGTTAGTTCGTAACCGGGATTTCCGCTGGCCCATTGCAGGATTTTCTTTGAATCTCCTATGGCTGTGGGCTCGTTTTCTTCGTAAAGGATGTCGTATTTACTGGTCGATCCTTCGAGTAGTTGCTCGAAGCGGAAGGTCGTGGGCAGTTCGGTCAGAATTATCCGGATGGTATATACAGCTTTCCATTCTCCGTCTTCCGATGTGACGGTGAAGGTACGCAAATGCTCGTCTTCGCTGAAGTCATATATGTTTCCGCTGTCACCTTGTTTTTTTTCGTTGGCTTCGATAACGGCACCATCAGGCAGAACAAATTCCAGTTCTTGTTTTGACAAGTCTGCTCCTTTTTGTACATAGAGCAGGATTCGCTTTTCGGCATTGTTTATATCTGTCAGTTGGATGTCAGCTCCGCTACATCCGTCTATTGCAGCTTCCTTGTTCAGTGCCTCATCTTGTATGCACGATGTCATAGCCATACCAATACCCAGCATAAGTATCCATTTCCTGAGGTTCATAGTCTTATCTTTTTTACGGTTCATTTTACCTATTATTAGCAAGTTACAAAAATAATCTATTATTTCGGAATATTGTCTTTAAAAGCCGTTATTCTGTAAAAATAATGGCCGATTCTTATGGTTTTATCTGTCATTACCTTTAATTTTGTATGATTATTGAATAATAATAGAGTTTACTATGGACGAAATAGAAAGAAAAAAAATTATCAGACTGGTGAAGCAGGAAGTCGTTCCGGCCATCGGATGTACCGAACCCATTGCAGTGGCGTTGTGTGTGGCGCGGGCTACCGAATTGTTGGGTAAACGCCCGGAGAAGATTTCGTTGTGGCTGAGTGCCAATATCCTGAAAAATGCCATGGGAGTAGGCATCCCGGGCACGGGCATGATCGGTCTGCCCATTGCAGTGGCTTTGGGGGCTTTGATCGGAAAATCGGCCTATCAGCTGGAGGTTCTGAAGGACAGCACTCCCGAAGCCGTGGAAGAAGGTAAACGGTTTATTGCCGAAAAACGGATTTCGATTGCTCTGAAAAAGGATATTACCGAGAAGCTTTATATCGAAGTCGTGTGTCAGGCAGGCGATGAAAAGGCTACAGCCATTATTGCAGGCGGACATACAAACTTCGTTTACGAAGCCCGCAATGCCGAGGTTATACTCGACAAGCGCACGTCGTCGGGTGCGGCCGAAGAAGAGGAAGAAGGCATCAGCCTGAGCATGCGTAAGGTGTACGACTTTGCCATGACGGCTCCGCTCGACGAAATACGCTTCATTCTGGATACTGCTCGCTTGAACAAAGCGGCTGCCGAACAGTCGTTCAAGGGCGATTACGGTCACGGATTGGGCAAAATGCTTCGCGGGAATTACGAGCATAGAATCATGGGTGACAGTGTTTTTTCGCACATCCTTTCTTATACGTCGGGAGCCTGCGATGCCCGTATGGCCGGCGCCATGATACCGGTGATGAGTAATTCGGGCAGTGGCAACCAGGGAATTTCAGCAACACTTCCGGTACTGGTTTATGCCGAGGAGAACGGAAAGTCGGAGGAGGAGCTGATACGTGCCCTGATGTTGAGTCATCTGACGGTGATTTATATCAAGGAAAGTCTGGGGCGTCTTTCAGCCTTGTGTGGTTGTGTGGTGGCTGCTACAGGCTCCAGTTGTGGCATTACCTGGCTGATGGGTGGTACATACGAGCAGATTACGTACGCCGTACAGAACATGATTGCCAATCTGACGGGTATGATATGCGACGGTGCGAAGCCGAGTTGCGCATTGAAGGTGACAACTGGTGTATCGACAGCCGTTCTTTCCGCCATCATGGCGATGGAAAACCGGTGTGTCACTTCGGTGGAGGGTATCATTGACGAAGATGTCGATCAGAGTATCCGTAACCTGACGAAGATAGGCTCGCAGGGAATGAACGAGACGGACCGGCTGGTGCTTGATATCATGACAAGCAAGTAAATGGAATCTCATTTCAGTGTTTCATCATGATGTTTCGGTATTGTATTTAACTTGTTTGCGGACGTCCTCTTAGGGAAACGGAGCATAGCCTTATATCAAGTGGAATAGGTTGCGGCAAAAACTGTTTTGAAAGCATAATTAATTTAGTTTTTTTGGTTATTTTTGCCAAAAAAGGAGGTCTGGTGTTTATTTATCATCAAAGACGAAGTTTGCTTTGTGTTTATGTGTGAGGTAATTCTTTCAGATCGCGACAAAGATGCTTATTTAGTGTGGAATTTAGAAAGCTAATGTTATGAAGAGATTTCTGTTTTTGTTTACTGTACTTGGTTTGCTGTTCGGATGTACGTCCGAGGAAGATGAGGCTGTTGTTACGAAGGCGCAGATTGAGTTAACGATGCCTGATGACGCTCAATTAGTTAGTTCGGAAGGAGGAACGATGACGGTAGAGCTGACATCCAATGTCTCATGGGAAGCATTTACCGATCAGAATTGGTGTAGGGTGGTTCCGGCAAAGGGTGAACCTGGCACATTGTTTTTGCAGGTCTCGTTTGATGCCAATGAAGGTTATGATGAAAGAAATGCAACCTTATTGGTTTCGGGAGGGGCGGTTACTGAAATGATAACTTTAACTCAGAAACAAAAAGATGCTCTGACGGTAACCTCGTCTAAGGTAGAGTTGGGCAATGGAGAGGCTGTGTTTGATGTTGAGGTGCGAGCTAATGTGTCTTTTGAATATAGCATTGATGAGTCCTGTCAGTCGTGGCTAAAAGAAGTGGAGGCTGATACGCGTTCGTTGACTTCGACCACATTACACTTCAAGGCCGATGCAAATG
Organism: uncultured Bacteroides sp.; assembly: GCA_902472795.1. GTDB lineage: Bacteria > Bacteroidota > Bacteroidia > Bacteroidales > Bacteroidaceae > Bacteroides. Next base: position 13,444 of record CABROZ010000047.1, read on the forward strand.
AAGAAGTGGGACGCCGCGAGGGAAAAATTACGATTCGAAGTGGTGATTTATCGGAGGTGGTTTCGGTATATCAGGAGGGTGAAAAGCCCACTTTGGTATTGACACAAAGTGAATATGTTATTCCTGCGGAAGGTGAGACTTTCTGTGTGGAGTTATCCAGCAATGTGCCGTATGAAATCCGGATGCCTGAAGTTGATTGGATCACAGAAAACAAAACGCGGTCTTTATCTACTTATACCCATTATTTTACAGTGGCTCCAAACGAAAACTATGACAGCCGAGAGGCGAAAATAGAATTCCTTAATAAGGAAAACGGCATAACAGAAACGATCAGTGTTAGCCAAGTTCAAAAAGATGCTATTCTGTTGGCTAAGAACGAATATGTTATGCCGGCTGAAGGAGGATTGCTGGAATTTGTGGTAAGCACCAATGTTAATTTTGATATCATATTGCCAGGTTCTTGGATTCAAAGAGTTCAGGAAACCAGGGGGTTGGAAGATAAAGTCTTGCGTTTTCAGGTCGAAGCTAATCCATATTTTGAGGTTCGCGAAGGAGAAATCGAAATTTATCATGGCGGCATTAATCAGAAAGTAAACATAAAGCAGTTGCCTAGTGTTTATCTAAATTTGGACAAAACTGATTGTGCTGTTGAATGTCTTGGCAACGTAGTTGAAGTGAATGTTGATGCTAACATTGATTATACGATAAGTACGTCAGCAAGTTGGATTCAGATAGAAAAACAGCAGGGAACTCCTGATATTGTGACTTTGAATGTTGAAGCAATAAGGACTTTACAGGATGCTAATTTGGGTAGGTCGGCGGAGATCGTGTTTTCTGCTGTCGGCCAGGATCTTGTCAGACGATTGAATGTTTATCAGTTTGGACTTGATGCAGTAGTTTCGGCCAGTAGTTTAGGATATGATAGTCATCTTTGCCCGGATACTCTCTATATAGGCTATGAGAAAGGAAATGAAGACTACAGAATGTATTACAGTGAACAAGAACCTGTTGTAACCAAGGTCACAGTAGATTGGCTGGAGGCAGTTGTTGAACCTTCAACAGCGACCATGGTGTTGAGGACAACTAAGGATAATCCGACCAGTCAAAGTCGCAGTGGGCTTGTATATGTAGAACAGAACGAGAGTAAGCAGATCATTGAAGTAATACAGGCTCCTCGTCCAACGAAAGTGGGTAATTATGAGGCTATTGATTTGGGCTTAAGTGTGAAATGGGCGCTTCGGAATGTAGGCGCTGCTTCGGAAACAGATAGGGGTGGATTGTATGGATGGGCTGATCCTACCGGATTGGAAACTACAGATGGCGTTTATAATGATGAGGGTAGGTGGGTATCTCCTTTATATGGTGGTCCTAATCCACCATCGTCTATTTGTGGTACCCCGCTGGATATTGCTGCTATGAAGTGGGGAGCCGGTTGGCGCTTGCCGTCGTATGACGAAGCAGAAGAATTGTGGTTTAATTGTGGGGGAGACGGAATGAAAAGGTCGAATAGTCCCTGTCAGATAAATTGGATAAATCGTGGTGGACAGGAAGGCATCGAATTTATCTCCTACAATGGGAACCGAATATTCATGCCCGCAGCAGGTCACCGTCATGGAGAAAAAATCGAAGAAAAAACTATGGGCTATACGGCTGCATACTATTGGACAGGTACGTTGTTGGATAGTAATAACGCTTATCGTCTGAATTGTGATGCTTACTGGGCAATAGAACCGGTTCCGGGTGACAGGCACCACTTTTTGGATAATATGATAGGTGGATTTCGTTATTTAGGCTATTCAGTTCGCCCTGTTACAGAATAAGGTACATTAGAATAAAAAATAAGGCTGTCTCAAAAAGATTATGATTTTCTTTTTTGAGACAGCCTTATCTCTGTTCTTTTAGCAGATATTTTTTCTTAGTGGCAGCATCCGCCTTCGCATCCGCAGTCGTCACCACAGTCGTGGTCGCCGCAACCGCCGCCACTGCTTCCGGATCCACCGCCGCTCATCATGCGGGCTACTTCGGCCAGCTCTTCATTGGTTGCCGGACGGCTGGTTACTACTTCGCCTACGAAGTTCAGGTCGCATCCGGCTAAGGGGTGGTTCATATCCATGACTACCACATCGTCTTTTACCTCTACCACGCTGCCGTTGATGCGCTGGCCTTCGGCGGTCATCAGGGGAATGACGGCGCCTTCTACCACACGTTCGCTATCAAATTTTCCGTCTATCAGGAAGATGGTTTTGGGCAGTTCGATGACGTGATCTTCATCGTATTCGCCATAAGCATCGGTAGCGCCGATGGTGAAGTCGAATTTGTCTCCTACATTCAGCCCTGCCAGTTGGCTTTCGAAGGCATCCAGTGTCATGCCCAGTCCCGAGATGAATTGGAACGGGTGTTCAGTCGGGGCTTCTTCTACGAAATCTTTTTCTCCATCTTCGATCGAATACAACTTGTAGGCTACGGTGATGTATTTGTTTTCCATTTTTGTTATAACTGTTTGTTTTAGTGAATAATCTTTTTGCTTAAGTCTCTGTTTTTATACCTTCCGGAAGCAAGGAAGGGGCAGAAGTTGTCATTTATTTCCGTAAGTTCAGGCAAATCTGAAGCTTGAGCTTTGTGACGCTTCGCCGAGGCAAAGATACGAAACTTTTGGCTTATGTTGCAAAACTTGCTGTTATCTTTCCTCTTCCTGTCCCGACCTCAGTGAATTCCGCTTCGTGAGGTGGATGACACAGCGGTGTGCCGACTTGAAATAAATCATGAAAAATGCCCGAAAAACAACAGAAAATACTCGAAAAACCACAGAAAATGATGAAAATTTTGCCATTTCCGACCCTGTTTTGAAGAAAAAACGATGAAAATCCGGCAAAAAACAGCGAAAAAATGGCAAAAAACAGCATAAAATCATCGAAAAATGAAGAAAAACAGGCCGAAATAATCGCTATATTCACTGATTGAAAAGTTGTAATTAATTGATAATTAGATGGATAATGGCTGTGTTGCTTGAAAAT
>CABROZ010000048.1 GCA_902472795.1 uncultured Bacteroides sp.
GCGGCGCCTGCCGGCAAGTGATGCTCGAAACCGAAGTGCGCTACAAGCACCCCATGCGTATCCTGCTGTACGGCCGGAAAGGCATCTACGAAGTCAGGAGCGTAGGCGATCTGCTTCCCCTTTCGTTCGACGCCTCGAACATGGAGGTCAAATAAAAGACCGGGGAAGCAGAACAATCATCCTTTTTATAAAAGCAGATACCGAAGGACGGACCTTAATAAGTAGGTCCGTCTTTCATTTCCTTCGCATCAATCTTCCGGTTGTCTATGCGCCGCCAGGCATAGAAGATATAGGCCAGCACAAAGGGAACCAGAATGGATACATAAGCCATAACCTCGAGTGTGAAGCGGCTGGAACAACTGTTGGCCAGCGTCAGCGAGCTCTGCAGATCGGCCACGGAAGGATAATAAGCCGTATTGTTATAGCCTGCCGACAGCAGAAGGGCAAAGACCGTAAGCACCGTGCCGACACCCGACAGCCAGATGCCCTTGTCGTAACCGGGCTTCAACAACGTACGGACAATGCCTGCCAACACACCCACTACCCCCAGCAGGAAGATGACAAGCAGCCACGGCATGGCCAGAAAATTGTGCAGATACTTGTAAGGCTCCATGCAGATCCATCCGGTTTCGGGCTGTACGGCAAACCCGTCGGCCAGCAGCGTACGCACCAGAAACGCCAGAAAAAAGACCAGAAACAAGGCGGAATTTCCCCACAACGAACGGCGGCAACGTGCCACGAGCTCCGTATCGGCAATGTTGTTAATGAAGTAAAGCGCCCCCAGAATGCGTGCCAGGAAAAAGACAGCCAGCCCCATCACTACGTTCCACGGATTGGCCAGCGCATCCAGTCCGTGCCAACCGTTGGCCCAACGGCTGATGACGGGCATCAGCGTATCGCCCATGTTATCCTTGTCGATGATGAATGCCGAGCCGGTAAAGAACGTGGCTACGGCCCCGCCCAGCAACACCGGACCAACAACTCCGTTGATGACCAAAAACACCCGGTAGGTATTCTTGCCCAACAGGTTACCCGCCTTCGACTGAAATTCGTAGCTGACCGCCTGCAGCACAAAGCTGAACAGGATAATCATCCACAACCAATATGCACCACCGAAACTGGTACTGTAGAACAACGGGAAAGAGGCAAAGAAAGCCCCACCGAAGGTCACCAATGTGGTGAACGTGAACTCCCATTTACGGCCCGTCGAATTGACCATCATCTTGCGGTGTTCCTCCGTCTTGCCTAAACAAAACAGCAGCGAGTTGCCTCCCTGCACAAACAGCAGAAACACCAGGAGAGCGCCCAGCAACGACACTACCGCCCACCAATATTGCTGAAGAAAAACGTAAGTATCCATATACAGAATATTCTTTTTTTATAGTTGGTTTTACAATGAAATGAAAATGTTTAGAACCCCTTGCGGATGGCACGGAGCATAATACCCACTTCGGCTATCAGCAACACCGTGAACAGCACTAAGAAAATGAAGAACGTAGTCTGCACCGACCCCACATCAAGCCTCGAAATGGCAGCCGAAGTAGGCAGCATGTCCTGTATGGCCCAAGGCTGACGGCCGCACTCGGCCACTACCCAACCGGCCTGTCCGGCCAGATAGCCCAACGGAATGGTTAGCAGGGCAATCCAGTGCATCCAGCGCATCTCCGACAGATTCTTCCGATAAACCAGAAACAGGACGACCGCAAAGAACAGAATGAAATATCCGCCCAGCAGCACCATGACACGGAACATGTAAAAAGTCAGCGGGACATTGGGCACCAGTTCGTTCGCATCCTTTATATAGCCATAGCCAAAATAAGCCACATTGTCCTGCAACACCGCAGCAGCCTCGGCAGCAGCTGTCTCGTCCCCGTCGGCTTTCGCCTTGCGATAAGCGGCAAAGGCTGTTATCGCTTTCCGCCCGCGAGCCATCTTCTCTTCGGCCGAAAGAGCGCGGCTACCGTCCTTCTGTACATAGCCTCCCTCCAGCAGGTCGTTGATGCCCGGCACAAAAGCATTCGGATTGCGCTCGGCCAGCAACGAAAGCATCTTGGGCAATTCGATACGCATCAGGAAAGGTTCCACCCCATCACCGGCAGTCTGCTTGGCCGGATTCAGGATGCCGAAAGCCACCAATCCGGCACCTTCCTGCCCCTGGTAATAACCTTCCATGGCAGCCAGCTTCATGGGCTGCTTCTGAGCTACCTGATAACCGGAGCCGTCACCCGTCCATGCCGACATCAAGGTTGCAAACAGTCCGACCCAGGCACCCACCTTGATGCTGGCTAATGCAAACTCCTTGTGACGACGACGCAACAGATACCAGCAACTGATGCCCACTACGAAAATGGCTCCCAGTACCCAGCCCGACAGGATGCTGTGGAAGAACTTATTGACGGCCATCGGCGACGTAGCCACAGCCCAGAAGTCAACCATCTCGTTGCGTGCCGTATCGGGGTTGAATACCATGCCCACAGGATTCTGCATCCAGGCATTGGCCACCAGAATCCACCAGGCAGAGATTGTAGCTCCCAATCCGGTAAGCCAGGTAGAAGCCAGATGAAAACGACGGCTCACCTTTTCCCATCCGAAAAACATGACGGCAATAAAGGTTGCCTCCATAAAGAAAGCCAATATGCCTTCGATGGCCAGCGGCGCACCGAAGATGTCGCCCACAAACCAGCTATAGTTACTCCAGTTGGTACCAAACTCAAATTCCAGTATCAGACCTGTAGCCACACCGATGGCAAAATTGATACCGAAAAGCCTCATCCAGAACTGCGCGGCACGTTTCCAAAACTCATTATGCGTGCGATAATAGATTGTCTCCATTATGCCCATAATCACTGCCAACCCCAAAGTGAGCGGCACAAAAATCCAGTGATAGATAGCAGTCAAGGCAAATTGCGCTCTTGACCAGTCAATCAGAGAAGTGTCAATACTCTCGAACATAAACAAAAGATCGGGTTAAATTATAAAATAAAGATGCATTATAATAAAATCTATTTCACTCCAGCGCGCGCTGAATCAGCTCACGGCCTACGTAATCACTCTGACCGGCCTCATCAGGCTCCCGGCTATTCAGAAAATCGGGGAAGAAAAAAAGACGTAGAACAAAAAATATGACGAAAAGCTTTATCAGAATTATCATCCACAGCGTACGACCGAGAGTCATACCGCGAAAGCCGTCTCGATAGAATCTCCATACTTTTATTAAAGATTGCCTCATAGCATACAGATATTTAAGATTAGAGCGGGGACAAATATAGAATTATTCGCGTTCTCACCAAACTAAATCAGAGAAAAAAATGAAAGAGGGAACGACCGGATATCCGATCCGACAAGCAGAAAACGGTATGATTCCTGGAAATCCAGAATTACAATATGCTGCAAAAACGTAAAAAGGATAATCAATAGTAAAGCCGGAATTACTATATTTGCACTGCTATTTACATGATAAGCGCAAATTAATAATAACTACTATACTTGTTTATGTTACGTAAAATCAGACTAACACTTGCTGTCCTGTTCTTTGCTCTGATCACTCTGCTGTTCCTCGACTTTACGGGAACGCTGCACGCGTGGTTCGGCTGGATGGCAAAAATTCAATTCCTTCCGGCCCTGCTGGCACTCAATGTTGGAGTAGTACTGGCATTGGTGGTGCTTACCCTTGTATTGGGCCGTGTCTATTGTTCGGTCATTTGTCCGCTTGGCGTATTTCAGGACATTGTGGCCTGGTTCTCGAAAAAGGCGAAGAAGAACCGCTACCGCTACTCGCCTGCTCTGTCGTGGCTGCGCTACAGTGTGTTGGGCGTGTTTGTCATTGCTTTAGTGGCGGGCGTGCATTCGTTTGTAGCCTTGCTGGCTCCCTACAGTTCGTACGGACGTATAGCCAATAACTTGTTTGCTCCCGTTTATCAGTGGGGAAACAATCTGCTGGCTTACTTAGCCGAACGGGCCGACAGCTATGCATTCTACGACACCACTGTCTGGCTGAAGAGTGTACCGACTTTTGTCATTGCCGCCGTCACATTAGTTGTGCTCATCGTACTGGCCTGGAGAGGCGGACGAACCTACTGCAACACCATCTGCCCCGTAGGCACCATACTTGGATTCCTTTCCAGATATGCCTATCTGAAACCTGTCATCGACACGGACAAGTGCATCAACTGTAACCTCTGTGCACGCAACTGCAAGGCGTCGTGCATCGACCTTAAAAACCATCGGATAGACTACAGCCGCTGCGTAGCCTGCATGGATTGCATAGACAAGTGCAAGCACCAGGCTCTGAGCTACAGGCATCCGGCCAAAGCCAAAACGGCAGCCCCCGAGCCGGAACCGGAGAAGAACAGCTCACGCCGTGCCTTCCTGGCATCTTCAGCACTGGCAGCTTCGGCAGCCGTTCTGAAAGCGCAGGAAATGAAGGTGGACGGCGGACTGGCCACCATCGAAGACAAGAAGATCCCCAACCGGCACACTCCTATCCTGCCACCCGGAGCGCAGGGAGCACGACACTTCGCGCAACACTGCACAGCTTGCCAGCTCTGCGTATCGGTGTGCCCCAACGAAGTGCTGCGTCCTTCCACAGGACTGATGACACTGATGCAGCCCTTCTCGTCGTACGAGCGCGGCTATTGCCGCCCCGAGTGTACCAAGTGCTCGGAAGTCTGCCCCACGGGAGCCATCAAACCCATCACCGTGGCCGACAAGTCGTCCATCCAAATAGGACATGCCGTATGGATCAAGCGCAACTGTGTGGTGAAGACCGACAAGGTAGAATGCGGCAATTGTGCCCGCCACTGCCCCACAGGTGCCATCACCATGGTGCCTTCGGATCCCAACAACCCCGATTCGCTTAAGTTCCCGGCCATCGACACCGAACGCTGCATAGGCTGCGGTGCCTGCGAAAACCTGTGCCCGGCACGTCCGTTCACGGCCATCTACGTAGAAGGACACGAACGACACAGAATTATTTAACTTCAACTATCCAACAACTATGAACGAAGAAAACCCTCATAAAGACATTTCCCGCCGTGAATTTCTGAAGATTGTGGGCATCAGCACCGCAACTGCTACCGTGGCTTTGGCGGGATGCGAACCGAAAAAGTCAACCCCGGATAGCCTGCAGGCCCAAGGCGAGATTCCAACCGACAAGATGACGCTGCGCGAAAATCCGAAGACGAAACAAAAGGTATCCCTGTTGGGCTATGGCTGCATGCGCTGGCCTACCTTGCCCGCTCCGGAGAAAGGCGGAAACGTGATCGACCAGGATGCCGTCAACGAACTGATCGACTATGCCATGGCGCATGGCGTCAACTACTACGACACATCGCCCGTCTATGTACAGGGATGGTCGGAACGCTCGACCGGCATTGCCTTGAAACGCCATCCACGCGAAAAGTTCTACGTAGCAACCAAGTTGTCCAACTTCTCCAACTATACGCGCGAGAACTCCATCGCCATGTACAACCGTTCGTTCAGGGAACTGCAAGTAGATTACATCGACTACTACCTGCTCCACTCCATCGGCAACGGCGGCATCGAAACGTTCCGTGCCCGCTACATCGAAAACGGCATGATAGACTTCCTGATGAAGGAAAGAGAAGCAGGACGCATCCGCAATCTGGGTTTCTCCTTCCACGGCACCAAGGAAGTGTTCGACGAAGTACTGGCCATGCACGATCAGGTTCACTGGGACTTCGTGCAAATTCAGCTGAACTATGCCGACTGGAAATACGCATCGGGCAACAACGTCAACGCCGACTACCTGTACGCCGAACTGGAAAAACGGCACATTCCGGCCATCATCATGGAACCGCTGCTCGGCGGACGGTTGTCAAAACTGCCCGAGCACTTAGTGGCACGGCTCAAGCAACGCAACCCCGAAGCCAGTGTGGCATCCTGGGCCTTCCGCTTTGCCGGCTCATTCCCCGACGTGCTTACCGTATTGAGCGGCATGACCTACATGGAGCACTTGCAGGACAATCTGCGGACTTATTCGCCACTCGTACCGCTTACCGACGACGATTTCGAGTTCCTGCAACAGACAGCCGACCTGATGAAACAATACCCCACCATCCCCTGCAACGACTGCAAATACTGCATGCCTTGCCCCTATGGCATTGATATACCTGCCATACTGGTGCACTACAACAAATGCGTGAACGAAGGCAACCTGCCCACCTCGCAGGAACACGCCAACTATCGCGAGGCACGCCGGGCCTTCCTCATCGGTTACGACCGCAGTGTGCCCCGCCTGCGCCAGGCCAGCCATTGCATCGGATGCCGGCAATGCGTTTCCCATTGTCCGCAAAGCATCGACATTCCTGAGGAACTGCACCGCATCGACCGGTATGTTGAACAACTGAAACAAGGAACGCTGTAACCTGAAGAATAGAATGAAAGAACTGATAGAAATGCTTCACGCAGGAGGATACTCCTGCGTGATAGCTCATGGTGACTGCATCCGCACATTCACACAACGGGGTGTGGCCGACCTTTATGACCTGTTGGTGAAAGAGCCGGACTTCCTCAAAGGGGCATCCATCGCCGACAAAGTAATCGGAAAAGCTGCCGCCACACTGATGGTACTTGGCGGAGTAAAGGAAGTATATACCCACATCATCAGCCGACCTGCCCTGCAATTGCTGCAAGAAGCCGGCATCACGACAAGCTGCGACGAAGTGGTAGATCACATCATCAACCGCGACCGTACCGGATGGTGTCCGCTGGAACAAGCCAGCCGCGACCTCCACTCGGCCAAAGAAATTTTCCCAGTTATCGAAAAATTTATCTCCAATCAGAGAAAAAACGCATGAAGAAATTGTTCCTTCTGGAAGGCTTGTGTGCCTTCCTGCTCTTAACCGCCCTCCCTGTCCACGGACAGAACGACAGTACCCGTATAGCCCGCACACTGACCACCGACGAAGTGGTCGTGACCGGCACCCGTAACGAAACCGACATCCGACACCTTCCCATGACCATCTCGGTAGTCAACCGAAAGCAACTGGAAAGCAACTTCCAGCCTTCGGTGCTGCCAACGCTGACCGAACAAGTCCCCGGATTCTTCACCACCAGCCGCGGCATCATGGGATATGGAGTCTCGACCGGTGCTGCCGGAGGCATGAGTCTGAGAGGCATCGGCGGAAGCCCAACGGCCGGACTGCTGGTGCTTATCGACGGACATCCACAATACATGGGCCTGATGGGGCATCCCATAGCCGACGCTTACCAGACGATGATGACCGAAAGGGTCGAAGTGCTGCGTGGTCCGGCATCGGTACTCTACGGTTCGAATGCCATGGGTGGCGTCATCAACATCGTCACCCGGCAAATGCAGGAAGAAGGAACAAAGACCGACCTGCAACTTGGCTACGGTTCGTACAATACCCTGCAAACCGAGGTGTCCAACCGTGTGAAGTACGGACGGTTCAGCAGTGTGGCCACCGGCTCGTACAACCGGAGTGACGGACACCGACCCGACATGGAGTTCGAACAGTATGGCGGCTACATCAAATTGGGCTACGACTTCAGTAGCCGCTGGAAGGTATGGGGTGACCTGAATGCCACTCACTTCAATGCCTCCAACCCCGGCACGGTTACGGCTCCTTACATCGACAACGACTCGCGCATCACACGCGGCATGGCATCGGTTGCCATCGAAAACCACTACGACCGAAGCTCGGGAGCCTTGAGTTTCTTCTACAACTGGGGACGCCACAAGATAAACGACGGCTACCATCCCGGCGAAGAAGCGCAAACTTCCCACTTCAATTCCAAGGACCGCATGATGGGTATCTCGTGGTATCAAAGCGCTACCCTGTTCGAAGGCAACCGCATCACCGCCGGATTCGACTACCAGCACTTCGGCGGAGAGTCGTGGTATCAGGTACTGGCAACAGGCGAAAGACAGCCCCAAGTTAACAAACAATTGGATGAATTTGCCGGATACATAGACTTCAGACAAAGCTTCAGCAACTGGCTGTCGCTCGATGCAGGTCTTCGCATCGACCACCACTCGCATACAGGCACCGAATGGATTCCACAGGGTGGACTGGCCTTTCATCTGCCCCGACAGGCCGAAATGAAAGCCATGATAAGCAAAGGATTCCGCAACCCGACCATCCGCGAAATGTTCATGTTCTCCAAGAATCCCGACCTGAAGCCGGAAAGCATCGTGAATTACGAATTGTCTTACACCCAACGTCTGTGTGACAACAACCTGACATACGGGCTCAACCTGTATTACATCAACGGGAAAAACATCATCATGGTGGATCCCGCCCAACGCAAAAACATGAACTCGGGCCATATAGAGAACTGGGGAGCAGAAGCCAACGTGGCCTATCGCTTCAATGCCAGCTGGCAAGCCAATGCCAACTATAGCTGGCTGCACATGGAGAATCCGGTACTGGCGGCTCCCGAACACAAGCTGTACGCCGGCGTCGATTACCGCCATGGACGCTGGACAGTGACAAGCGGCGTGCAATACATCAAGGGACTTTATACCTCGGTCACGAAAGGACAGGAGAAACAGGAAAGTTTTGTGCTTTGGAATTTGAATGCAAGCTATCGTCTGTGTAACTTTGCAAGCCTCTTCGTCAAAGGCGAGAACCTGCTGGCGCAACGCTACGAAATCAACGCCGGCTATCCGATGCCGAAAGCTACCTTTATGGGAGGCGTCAACGTGAACTTCTGATCAAACTAATAGAACACTGGAAATGGAAGATACAAAAGAAACTGCACAGTGGTTCGTCTTCTGCAAAGACAACCTGCTGATGTTGAAAAAAGCCGACGGAACCTGCACCATACCCACCCGCGGACAACTGCCCGTTGCCCCATCGGAAGGGCAGCACGTGCATCGGGTGACACTGCCTACCGGCAGGCAAGTCTATACTTTCTCCATCGACCATCCCATCGAAGAAACCGCAGAATGGATGATGACCGGGCTGCGCGCGTCGTTCGATTACCTCCCCTTAGAAGCATACAAAGCAGCCGGAAAAGCCTACCAGATACTCTACTGGGACGCTCACAGCCGCTACTGCCCCGTATGCGGCACACCGACCGAACAGCAAACCGACATCATGAAGAAATGTCCCCGGTGCGGCAACGAGATGTATCCTCCCATCGCCACAGCCATCATCGTGCTGGTGCGCCGCGGCGACGAAATACTGATGGTGCATGCACACAATTTCCGCGGCACATTCTACGGCTTGGTGGCCGGATTCCTCGAAGCCGGCGAGACACTGGAACAATGCGTCCGCCGCGAAGTGATGGAAGAGACCGGCCTGACCATCCGCAACATCACCTACTTCGACAGCCAGCCATGGCCCTATCCCAGCGGACTGATGGTAGGGTTCTTTGCCGATTACGAAAGCGGAGAAATCAAACTGCAGCAGGACGAACTCAGTGCCGGAGCCTTTTACCACCGCGACAACCTGCCCGAACTTCCCCGCAAACTGAGCATCGCCCGCAGGCTGATTGAAGCCTGGAGGGAAGGGAAAGACCGCAACCGCCAATAAAAGGCCGGCATACCCACAGATCTCTTACGACTCGGCTGCTTCGACCTTCTCCTTCAACTTGTACAGGCGGTCGATAGCAGCATGATAGAACGGATCCGGATAATGCCCCTTTATATCGCTGACATTCGACTGCAGATACAGGGTTGTATCGAAGATACGTTCCGAATCACTCAGAACCAACTCTTTGGGCAACTTCACCGATTGCGCCCACTCCAGCAAAGCCTTCACCGAAGACTCGTCATACTTGTTTTTCGATTCTTCCGACATACGAGATTTTCTGTTTTTTTCCGGCAAATGTAGCAAAAAGATCCGTTATCGCATGCTTTTCCGCCGACGGTTCTGCTTCAACCGCTTTTCCTGTAACTGATCACTGCCCACAAATTGAATCCCACGGCAAACACAATCAATGCACCCAGTTGAGGAAACAAATCGGTAAATCCTCCGCCACGAAGATAAACCATCCGCATGACTTCAACAAAATAGCGCAAAGGATTGATATAGGTGATGACCTGAGCCCAACGGGGCATACTGTGAATGGGAGTGAACAATCCACTCATCAGTACCAGAATCAGAATGAAGAAAAACATGACGAACATGGCCTGCTGAAGCGTGGAGGAATAATTGGAAACCACCAGACCGAATCCGGAAATCAGCAACAAAAAGATAACCGAAAACGTATAAATCGTCAAAAAGTGGCCTGCCGGCAGAATCCCGTAAAGCAACCATGCCAATAAGAAACAAATAGTAAGCACCACTAACCCAATCAACCAATAAGGAACCAGTTTGGCACAAATAAAAGTGAACTTTCCTACCGGAGTCACATTGATTTGCTCAATGGTACCCGCTTCCTTCTCGCCCACTACATTCAATGCCGGAAGCGCTCCGCACATCAACGTCAGCAACATCACCATCAATGCCGGAACCATAAAAAGCTTATAATTGAGCCACGGATTGAACAGATTCAGAATCCGCACTTCTGCCTGAGGCAAACGGACAACTGACGAGGCGCCCTCCGCCGGCCGACGTCCGGCATCCAAACTACGTGCATAGTCCGAAACGATAGAAGCCAAATAAGAACTTCCCATTCCTCCCTTCGTACCGTTCACTGCATTGGCGGCTATCAACACCCGGGGGCTGCGACCTTGCATCCAATCCCGTTCGAAACCACGGGGGATTTCCAGAATAATATCAGCCTTGCCTTCTTCCACATGTCGCAGTCCTTCGTCATACGTATCCGGACAAGCCTTGACATGAAAGTAGGTAGAAGCCATCACTTTATCGACCAGCTTCATCGACATGGCGCTATGGTCTCCATCGACAATATCCAACCGAATGTTTTTAATCTCCAGACTGGCCGCCCATGGCATCAGAATCATAATCATGCAGGGGAACAGAATGATCAGTTTCGGAATGAAAGGATTCCGGAAAAGCTGTTTGAACTCTTTTTCTATCAGATACTTCATCATGGCATGTTACTCCAACCGGTTTTTAAACTTCTTCAAACTAACTGTAATCAGCAATACTGCCATACCCGACAATACAGCGACTTCGGTCAGGACATTGACGAAATCAACTCCCTGAATCATCAGTTTCCGAACGGCCTGAATATACCAGCGTGCAGGGATAAGAGCCGAGATGCCCTGAAGTATCCACGGCATACTCTCGACCGGAAAAATCATGCCCGACAACAACATGGTAGGCATCATCAGCACCAATCCCGAAACCAACATGGCGGCAACCTGGGTCCTTGTCAACGTAGAAATGAGCAATCCCAATGAAAGAGATACGAAAATAAAGAGCAGCGATACAGCCACCAACCACCCCAAACTGCCTGCCACAGGAACATGAAGCACATAGACCGATAGCAACAGAATGGTGGCAAGATTGACAAAGGACAGGACAAAATAAGGCACAGCCTTCGAGAGAATCAGAAAGATGGGACGCACAGGCGACACAAGCAGCACTTCCATCGTGCCCGTTTCTTTCTCGCGCACAATTGATATGGACGTCATCATGGCACATATCAGCATCAGAATAAGCCCCATCACACCGGGCACAAAATTGTAGGCGCTCTTCATCTGGGGATTATAAAGCAGCTTAACTTCGGGCCGGACAGCAGGGATATGCATTCCGGCAGGCAGCAGTTGACGCATGGCAGCAGTAATGATGCCCGTGGCATAGTTAGCCTGCATCGTCGCAATATTAGGATCCGTCGCATCGCACACAAGCTGTACGGCCGACTCTCCGGTATAGAGCCCGTCCGAAAACCCGGGACTGAACACAACGGCCATGTCCACCTGCGAAGAACGGAAGGCTTCTTCCATCTCCTGCGGAGTCCGGAAACGTGCAGACAGAGTGAAGTACTCCGAAGCATCCAGTTGCTCGACAATGCGCCGGGTCAACATATCGTCCGAAGGATCGAGCACAGCCATACGCACATCACGTACTTCAGTAGTAATGGCAAATCCGAAAAGAACAATCTGCACCACCGGCATGACAAGCAGAATAAGCATCGTCCGCCGGTCGCGGAAGATGTGCCGGAACTCTTTGCCTACGAATATAAGGAACTGTTTCATTTCTTTTCTGCAATTAAGGGAATCATAAAAACGGGAGGAGTCATAACCGACTGTTCTTGAAACCCATGCTCATCCCTCTCCGCCACGGGTGGCCTGACGGGTCAACTGACGGAAAACCTCGTCCATCGTAGCGGCATGGAAAGTACGTTTCAATCCCCCGGGCGAGTCAAGCGCCCGGATACGCCCGTCCACCATAATGGAGATGCGGTCGCAATATTCGGCCTCGTCCATAAAGTGAGTGGTGACAAACACGGTGATTCCACGGTCGGCAGCCTGATAAATCAGCTCCCAGAACTGGCGACGCGTAGCCGGATCTACCCCACCTGTCGGTTCGTCCAAAAAGACGATTTCCGGATTGTGGAACACAGCCACCGAGAAAGCCAGTTTCTGTTTCCACCCCAACGGCAGACTGCTCACCAGGCTGTTCCGTTCTTTTTCCAGCCCGATGCGTTGCAGCACTTCCTCCGTCCGCTGCTTGATGTCCGCCTCCTTCACGCCATAGATACCAGCAAACAGGCGGATGTTTTCCCACACTTTCAAGTCTTCGTACAGCGAAAACTTCTGACTCATGTACCCGATGTGCCGCTTCACCTCCTCCGGTTGCCGACTGACATCGAAACCCGCCACCACAGCCCTTCCGCCGGAGGGGCGGCTCAGCCCCGTCAGCATACGCATGGCAGTAGTCTTTCCGGCGCCATTTGCGCCTAAGAATCCGAAGATCTCCCCACGCCGTACGCTAAACGAAATATGATTGACTGCCACAAACGATCCGAACCGCTTCGTCAAGTCCTCGACCTCGATGACCGGACGTCCGCCGTTGTCCTTTCCACCATGCTGCAAGCCCGGCGGACAGAGGATATCGGCAAAGCGTTTCAGCACACTGTCGGGCGTATCAATGCCTCGCACTTGTCCTTCGCTGATAAAGGCTATGCGGTCGCACTGACGGGCTTCATCCACAATGGGAGTAGAGACTACGATGGTAATGCCCTGCTCGTGCAAGCGCCTGAGCATATCCCATAGTTCACGACGCGAGACAGGATCTACTCCCGTCGTCGGCTCGTCAAGGAACAGGACCTCCGGCTTATGAATCAGTGCACAGCTTAATGCCAGCTTCTGCTTCATTCCTCCCGACAGGGCTCCAGCTCTGCGGGTTCGGAAAGGTTCTATCTGACTGTAAATATCGCGTATCAGGTCGTAGTTTTCGCGTATGGTAGTGCCAAAGACCGTGGCATAAAACTGCAGATTCTCTTCTACCGTCAGGTCCTGATAGAGCGAAAAGCGTCCCGGCATATAACCGATCCTCCGCCTGATCTCCCTGTACTGCCGCTCTACATCAAGGCCAGCCACCGTGGCTTTTCCGCCATCGGCATGCAACAATGTGGTCAGGATGCGGAACAACGTTGTCTTCCCTGCCCCGTCGGGACCCACAAGTCCGAAGATTTCACCCCGCCGGACCTCCAAGGATATGCCGTCGAGCGCTACGACCCGTCCGTAAGTTTTTCTCACATTTTCTGCTACTACCATACCCTCCATACCGCCTTCTCCCATCCGTATCAGTTGAAAACAATACCGCCATACATGCCAATCTTCAACATGCCGTCGTTGCGGACAGACACCTTCACGGCATAGACCAGATTGGCACGTTCGTCCTTGGTCAGGATGTTTTTAGGGGTGAATTCAGAAGTATCCGAAATCCAGGTTACGGTACCTTCGTATTCACGTTGCTGCCTGCCTCCATAGTCGGCTATCACCTTCACCTTTTGTCCCAGGCTGACATCGGCCAACTGCTCGCTGGTAATATAGGCACGAAGATACATCTGCTCCATATCGCCCAAACGGAATAAGGGCGTACCGGGAGCGACAAACTCGCCGGCCTCGGCATACTGTACCAGAACGGTGCCCGCCATCGGGGCACGGATGTGGCATTTCGCCAGTTGGTCATCCACTTGTGCCACCTGGATATCGACCGACGAAGACTGCCACGTCAGACTCCGGTCACTGTTCTGTAAGGTTGAGTTTTGCGCCGCCAGCTGTTTGCGAAGCACCTGAAGCAAGGATTCGGCATCGTCTAATTGCTTGCGGTTGGCCGCATCGGCTTCGAACAGGCGTTCGACACGATTGCGTTCGCGCTCGGCCTGCCTAAGCTGCTCCTGTGTGGCAGCTATCTGCTTACGGATGTCGGGACGCTGTCCCTCGACCGAACGGGCACTGGCCTCCAACTGAAGTTTCTTCAGATGGAGCTGCATCGTATCCACGATGCCTACTGTCTGGCCAGCTTCCAGTTTCATACCTTCCTCCACATCCATGCCGAGAAGTTTCCCCGAAGTCTCGGACGACACCACCACTTCGGTCGTTTCGAACGTACCCGTGGCATCGTAGCGTCCGGCAGTGCCCGAACAGGCTGCCACAACCAGCACAAGGAAAATTGCTGCAAAAGATTTCATAAGCGATTGTGTAATGATTGATGATACATTAATTGTTCAGTGTGTGTTTCCAGTCATGCAGTTTCATCAGAAGCTGCACCTCGTGCACCGACTTCTGCAAACGGGCCAGGTTTTCGGCCGTAATGTCGCGCAACAAATCGTTCACCGTCTGTGTGCCGTTTTGCAACTTCACTTCCGATGCCTGGCGAATGCGGGTACGCAACCGAATTATCTCGTCATCGTCCTCCATCTGCCGGCGCAGGGCTTGCACATCGGCCTCCTGACGGGTAGCTTCCAACCCGGTGTTGAAGAGGAACGTACTTCTTCCCGCCTCCAGCATCAGACGCCCGTTTTCTATCAGCCGACTGTCGTTCTTACGGGTATAAAGTTTCGCAAGATTCCACGACAGACTGACTCCCGCCACGTAATAAGCCTTGAATTTATCCTGCAGCATATTCAGTCCCGGATTGCCGTATCCGCCCTGAAGGAAAATACCGAATCGGGGCATCAGGCCTGCCTTCAGCGAAGCATCCTGCATGGCAAGCCGAGCTGTCTGTGCATCGTACCAGCGCAACTCCGGACGATTGTTCAATCCTGTTTCCGGCTCCGCCGCCACGGGCTTCTCCAACTTCAGCTCTTCGTCGGAAGCGAGGCCCAGATAAAGCGACAACATATCGGCATAAGCCCGACGGGTAGTCTCCAAGGCTACACGTTGCTGACGGGTGCCAAGCTGTTCAACGGCTATTTCATCCAAATCACTACGATTGGCTGTCCCGTTCTCGACACAGGCACTTACCGTGCGATGCGCCCGCCCAAGGTCTTCCATCAGCAGGTTGTTCTGCTGCAACTGTTCGTCCAGCAGCAGGATGCCAAAGAACAACTGATTCACCCGCTCGTCCAAAGCATAGAGATCGACATTCAGTTTCTCCGTATCCACCTCCGCACCGGCTCGTGCCAAGCGTTTCCGCCATTTCATCTCGCCGCCGTCCCACACCGACTGCTGCACCTGCAATACTACCTGATACTGATCTTTCGGCATGAAGTTCACATCAATGCCCGGCAACTCGAAAGGCAGGCGGGTAGCATCGCTCTGGTAGGAAGCCTTGGCCGAAAGGCTGACTTGAGGTAAATAGGCTTTCGCCGCATTGTCCACATTGTACTGCACCGCTTTTTCGATCAGTCCGTACTGGCGGATCAGGGGATAATTGTCGCGTGCCTGGCGCCGGCATTCGTCCAGTGTGAGCTGCGCCCGGAGTCCCAACGGACAGCAGACCAGGAGCGACAAAAGAAGTAAGCTATATCTTTTCATAGGCCAAAAGAGGGTTAACACTTGTCCGCTACAAAGATAAAAGAAAATAGAACAAAATGACATTCTTTCGCCATACATCTCTGTCCTGTTCATTCGATTTCCACGGACTGCCATACAAAAGATTGCGCAAGCACTCGGCTGAGTGGCCTGTCACAGCAGAGCACAAAAAGAAAGAGGGTGTGTCAAAACGTATTTATGGTATCTGGAGGGTGTCAAAACTTAGTTATGGTATCTGACTCCCCTCCTTCCCGAAGGAGGGGTGCCCAACGGGCGGGGTGGTAGGTATTTCGACATTCTGTATATCAATACTTTATGTTTTCACCTACCACCTCCCCCTTCGGGTACTCCTCCTTCCCGAAGGAGGAGAGTTTCAGATACTT
>CABROZ010000049.1 GCA_902472795.1 uncultured Bacteroides sp.
ATTTCAGCAGCTGTACTTCGACTGTCGCCTTCTCGCCCGTCCGGTACAGCCAGTCGGCATGGTCGGGCACTGTCACCCACAGCACATCGCTGCGGTAAGGATTGTTCTCGGCCTGCAAGGGAAGCAGGGCCAAACACAGAAAGAGAAGTAAGAAAAAAGCCTGTTTCATACGTCGTTTCATCGTTTTATGTCCAACAAAGCATTGCCGTTCTTCACCGGGTTCCATCCATCGTTGCCTGCCAATACTTCCTCGATGGAATAGCCTTGCAAGTCTTTCAACTGACGGGAGAAAGGTGCACGCTCGATCACCGTCGCTGCTCCCGCACCCGTACTTTGGTATTCGGCATAGAAGACGGTCTTTTCGGCCTCCTTCTTGCCCCAGTTGTGCCAGCCTGCGGGCAGAATGTGGCTGCCTAAGTCGCAGCGGATAAACACCGCCTGCGCATACGGCCGCCACGGGCGGGACAGATAGACACCGTCCACTCCCTCGTCGGCCGTCAGCCGACAGTCGTAGAACACGTAGCCGTAGGACTGTCCTTCGTCGGTAGAAGGAGCCGTCACGTAGCCCTTGCCCTTGCTGTGGATGCGGCAACGGTTGAAGACAGCCGTTGACCAGCCGAAGATGAAGTCCACCGTTCCTTCCACGTAGCAGTCTTCGTAGTACTGGCGGCAGCCTTTCGCATAGGTATATAGGGTATCCTGAAATCCGAGGAAGCGGCATTGCTGGAAGTAAGCACGGTCGGCACTGACAAAGCAGGCTACGGCCTGACCGACCGGACCGGCAGTATTCTCGAAAGTGATGTTTTCGGCATAGAAATCGGGAGCATAGATGTAGCACGAGGCAGAGCCGGAGGTTCCCGTATTCTCGCCAAAGCGGTTCGGCTTGGAGGCATAGTCGCCGAAAGACAGCACGGCACCTTCCTGCCCGATGAGCGAAAGGTTGATTTTGCTTTCGGGAATCACAATCTTTTCGCGATAGACGCCTTCGCGTACCAGGATGGTGGTGCGCACGTTCTTCCGGTAATCGGGCACGGCGTTGATGGCCTCCTGCACGGTGAAGAAATCGCCGCTTCCGTCTTTGGCCACCACAAAGTCGTAATGACGGACGTAAGGTGCCAGTGCCGGAACCGCCGCGGCAATGGCGTCGATAGCCAGTCCTGCCACGATGCGTGCACCCCGTACATTGAGGTGCGTGTTGTCTTCACGCCCCTTGGGCATGGCAGGCACCGTGTTGGCAGGTACCCACATGAAGAGTTCTTTCGACTTGACCGGTCCCAGTCCCTCCACCAGTTCGTGGGTGATCCGGTTCATATCGACAAACGGCACATCCAGCTCGCGAGCCACGTTGCGGGGCGACTCTAAGTAAGCACCGTGGGTATCAATCAGCCGGTCGCCCTCGGCAGGATGTTCGGCCTGTGCCTCGTGTTTGGCATCGGGGTTGACGCCCTTGCGGATGTCGTCCTGGCTGATGGCCGCTGCTACCGAACTGCCGTCGGCCGTACCGAAATTGCGCCGTACGATGGAGTTGAACAATACGGGGATGGCTCCCTTGGTACGTGCCTCGGTGACAAAACGTTTCAGGTTGGCATCGAACGAACCGCCACCGGCATCGGTATGCCGCTTGGGATCGGTCTTCTCGTCGTTGTGGCCGAACTGGATAAAGACGTAATCGCCCTTCTTCAGCAACGAAAGCACCTTGTTCCACCGGCCTTCGTCGATGAAGCTCTTGGTGCTGCGGCCGTTCACGGCATGATTGTCTACCCGTATCTCTTCGGACAGGAATCCGGGCAACATCTGTCCCCATCCTCTTTCGGGGTTGCCGCCGGTCAGGTCCTTGTCGGCCATGGTCGAATCGCCAATCATAAAAATGGTGATTGCTGGCTTGTCGGCTTTGAACGCCGTAAAGACCAGAAACAAGGCCAGCAGCAGAATCAGTTTGTTTTTCATATTATTCTTTTTTTACAGTTTCTTGGTTCATACCTATTTGGCAGAGGGCGTTTTCAGCCCTCACCTGCATCCCGTTTCCGGGACACTTGCACGGCTCGCGAGAGACACTTGTACGGCTCGCGAGCAACACAAGTGTGGAACACGAGCCGTGCAAGTGTGGCTCACATCCCCCGCCAGAAGGCTTCTGAAGGGGGGCTGGAGCCTTATTTTTGTGCTTCAGAGGGTGTCCACGTCCGACACTGGCTGAAGATGTGGTTCCAATCAGTATATTTGACAGCTTCTTCCTTAGTCAGCATCTTCACCCAGCCAGCACGCTGCGTGGTATCGGCTCCCGGACCACGGTTGCCGTATTCACCATAACGGGCTGTCCGCTCGTTGTCGGCGTTTCGCCAGTTGTCCCACCCGGTGGGACAGATGTGGGCACCCATCTCGCACCTCACAAACACGGTAGCGGCATACGGTCGCCACGGACGCCCCAGATAGACCTTGTCCACATCCGGAGCCCCTGTCAACCGACAGTTCAGAAACACGTAGCCCACTTCCACACCGGGCGGTGTAGAGGCTGCCGTGATGTACGAATTACGTTTGCTATGGATGACACAGTCCTCGAACAGGGCGGTGGAAGGACCGAAGATAAAATCGGTTGTTCCCTCGATGTAGCAATCCTTGAAATAAAGGCGGGTACCGGCAGCACCGGTATAGACAGTATCCTGATTGCCCAGAAAGCGGCAGCCGACGAACACTAACCGGTCGCCCTCGGTGTGCAGGGCCACGGCCTGCCCCAAGGGAGGCGCATTGTTCTCTATCGTCAGGTTGCGGAAAGTGATGCCGTTGCCCTCCACCTTCAGCGTATAGGTGCGGAACGTACCCATCCGGCGGATATTGGCGTGGTCGTCAAACGTGATCACTGTCTTTTCGGCATCCTCGCCCACGAAATCGACATTCTGCAGCCACGAAGGCACTACTAACTTTTCCCGATACACACCGTTGCGGACAAGCACCGTCACCCGATAGTCCATAAAGGCACGTACGCCCTCCATGGCCTCGGTCAGCGTGCGGTAATCGCCGTTGCCGCTGCCGTCCACCACAAGCGTGTCTTTCCACTTGCCGTCGGCCGACCAGGCGCTCCCTGCACAGATCAGACACAGCAGCAACAGCCGAAAACGTATCAGCACCTCACGTTTCATCCTGCGACGGTTTTATTTGACGATGGCTTTTACTTCCTGCAGACGTTCCCATTCGAGGCTCGCCAGGATGAACGGCCCCACGGCCTTGGCATCGTTGTCGCGGATGGTCTCGTTGATGTAATAGTCGTAATCGCCCGAACGATAGTTCTTTCCACCTAATCCGGCCACGGCACAGGCCTGTGTGATGCTGACTAATCCGTCCTTATCGACACGGATAAATTCTTTCAGAATGCCCTTGTAGCCCTTGACGGCCACTTCAAGGTAAGAAGGATCAATATATCCCTTGCGCACCCCCTTGAACAACGCATAGACGAACATGGCCGAGCAGGAGGACTCCAGATAGTTCCCTTTAGCGCCGCTCTTGTCGAGCACTTGATACCACATACCCGTCTTGCCGTCTTGCAGGCGCTTCACCTGAGCAGCAATGTTGTTGAAGATGACCAGCATGGAGTCGCGCCCCGCCTCGTGCTTCGGAATAAAGTCGAGCGCATCGACAAACGCCATGGCATACCAGCCCAGCGCACGCCCCCAGCAATGCTTCGACTGACCGGTCACGGGGTCGGCCCAACGTTCCTTGCGGCTTACGTCGCACGCATGGCGGTACAGTCCGTTGGCAGGGTCGTATGTATGGCGTGCGGCCATCAGGAACTGATTGACCACATCGGGATAAACCTCCACCTGATTGTTGCGGAAGGCATATTCGGCGTAAAAAGGAGCCCCCATGTAAACGCCGTCCAGCCATACCTGATTGGGATAAATCTTCTTGTGCCAGAAGCCGCCGTCGGCATTGCGCGGATGTTCGTCGAACTGGCTGCGCAGCAGATCAAGGGCTTTCCGGTATTTCTCGTCCTTGGTCTGTTCGTAGATGCGGAACAGGAATTTGCCTGAGTTCACACGGTCCAGGCTGAACTCCTGACGCTTGTACATCTTTATAGTGCCGTCGGCATTCACCATGGTGTCGGCATAGGCCAGGGCGTAATCGTAGAACTTGCGGTCGCCGTAACGGTCGTAAACGTCGAGCATCGACTGCAGCTCCAGTCCGTGGCAATAGTCCCACTTCAGTTTGGGCTGGAAGTCCAGCTGCCACGACTCCGGACAACGTATCATTTCCGACTCGGCCATCCGTACCGACCAGGGCAGTTTATCATTTACTTTCTGAGCAGACATTCCCCAGGGGAGAATCATCCACAGGGAGCATACTAAAATCTTACAAGCGGTCAATGTTTTCATGGGATTATTTTAATTATAGTATCAGACCAATAATTTTCCGAAACAAAAATAGTGCATTTCCTCTGAAACAGCGTGTATTTTTGGGTATTGTATGTGCAATATTTGGTATTCGTGTGCGAGAACGGAGATTTTTGTGCGCGATAACGACATTTTTTGGCCAAAATCGTCCATTTTACTAAATATTATGGCTTTCGAATTTGATTAATTGAGAAAAGGTCTTAATTTTGGCACAGTTTTCAAAATGTACCAATCGAAAAACATAACCTTATTAATAATTAAATCAGAAAAAAATGGAACAAGTCTTCGGCTATATCATCGGGTTGGGAGCAGCAGTGATGATGCCTATTATCTTTACAATCTTAGGAGTTTGCATCGGCATCAAGTTCAGCAAGGCGCTGAAAAGCGGTCTGCTGGTGGGCGTCGGTTTTGTCGGTCTGTCAGTCGTTACGGCCTTGCTGACCAGCAGCCTTGGTCCTGCCTTGAGTGAAGTAGTCGAAATCTACGGCCTCCAACTGAAGATATTCGATATGGGTTGGCCGGCAGCGGCAGCCGTTGCCTACAACACCTCGGTAGGCGCCTTCATCATCCCGGTCTGTCTGGGTGTAAACATCCTGATGCTGCTGACCAAGACTACCCGCACGGTCAACATCGACCTGTGGAACTACTGGCATTTCGCTTTCATCGGTGCCGTGGTCTATTTTGCCAGCGAAAGCATCCTGTGGGGCTTCTTCGCAGCCATCATCTGCTACATCATCACCCTGATTTCGGCCGACTATACCGCCAAGAAGTTCCAGAACTTCTATCCCGGCATGGAAGGCATCTCCATTCCGCAACCCTTCTGTGCAGGCTTCATCCCCTTTGCCGTAGTCATCAATAAAGTACTGGACAAGATCCCCGGATTCGACAAGCTGTACATCGACGCCGAAGGCATGAAGAAAAAGTTCGGTCTGCTGGGCGAACCTCTCTTCCTGGGTATCGTCATCGGATGCGGCATCGCTGCCCTCTCCTGCCACAACGGTCAGGAACTGGTGGACAAGATACCTTATATATTAGGACTCGGCATCAAGATGGGTGCCGTCATGGAGCTGATTCCGCGCATCACCGGCCTGTTCATCGAAGGTCTGAAACCCATCTCCGACGCCACACGCGAACTGATTGCCCGCAAGTTCAAGGGAGCCGTAGGCCTGAACATCGGCATGAGTCCCGCATTGGTTATCGGCCATCCTACCACATTGGTGGTTTCCCTGCTGCTGATTCCCGTAACCATCCTGCTGGCTGTCATCCTGCCGGGCAACGAATTCCTGCCGCTGGCATCCCTGGCCGGTATGTTCTACGTATTCCCGTTGGTATTGCCCATCACCAAGGGTAACGTGCTGAAGTCGTTCCTCATCGGGCTCGTAGCACTGACCGTCGGCCTGTATTTCGTGACCGACCTTGCTCCGCACTTCACCCAAGCTGCCAACGATGCTTATGCCACAACCGTAGCCAAAGGCAGTCCCGACGGTGCCCTGAAGATTCCTGACGGATTCGAAGGCGGTGCGCTCGACTTCGCATCGAGCATCTTCTCGTGGGTCATCTTCCACCTGACATATACCTTTAAATATATAGGTGCAGGCATTCTGGTATTGTGCACTCTGGCTCTGATGATCTGGAATCGCCGTGCCATCATCAGACTGCAGCAAAAAGCAGCTAACGAACCTGCAGAAAAACAAAACTGAAAACAAAAACATCAAAAAAAGGAGTAATATGAAAAGATTAGCATTCGCATTTATGCTGGGAGCCGCTGCCATCGCAGCCAACGCCCAAGTGAACTACAAAGTGCAGACAGCCTGCCATCCGGACGACGTGAAACACTACGACACCGAACGTCTGCGCAATGCCTTCATCATGGAAAAAGTGATGGCTCCGGACGAAATCAACGTTACCTATACACTGTACGACCGCCTCATCTATGGTGGTGCCATGCCAGTCAACAAAGTTCTGAAACTGGATGTTTTCCCCGAACTGGGACCGGAAATCACTTACTTCCTGGAACGCCGCGAGCTGGGCGTCATCAACATCGGCGGTGACGGCGTAGTGACCGTAGATGGTAAGGAATATCCAATGAAATACAAAGAAGCCCTCTACGTAGGTTGCGGCAACAAGGAAGTGACTTTCAAGAGCAACGACGCCAGCAAGCCCGCCAAGTTCTACATCAACTCGGCTCCTGCCTATAAACCTTATGTGACACAGCTGATTACTACCGACGTAAAGGCTCAGAAAGCCGATCCCAAGAAATACGCTCTCGCCATCTCGGACCACTATGGCAAGATGGAAGAAAGCAACGACCGCGTTGTGAACCAGCTGATTGTAAAAGATGTACTGGAAAGAGTTAAGAACGGTGGTACCAACCAGTTGCAGATGGGTCTTACCGAACTGGCTCCGGGTTCTGTATGGAACACCATGCCGGCACACACCCACCCCGTATGGAAGCTTACTTCTACTTCAACGTTCCCGAAGGCAACGCCATCTGTCACCTGATGGGCCAGCCGCAGGAAGAACGCCTCATCTGGCTGCACAACGAACAGGCTGTCACTTCTCCCGAATGGAGCATCCACGCTGCTGCCGGAACACAGAACTACACCTTCATCTGGGGTATGGGCGGTGAAAACCTGAAGTACAGCGACAAGGACGAAATCAAATACACGGATATGAGATAACCTCTCCGAGGATACCTGAACGGGCATAAATGTGGTCATTTATGCCCGTTTTTGTCATTTTATTTAGGATTTACACCAATTTTTACACCATAGAAAACACACAAATCCGTATATTTGCGGTTAATAAAATATTAAATCTACTATCATGAACAATTATCAAAATGCAGTCAGCAAGATGACCAACTACCGCTGGACCATCTGTGCCATGCTTTTCTTCGCGACAACCGTAAACTACCTGGACCGTCAAGTGCTATCACTGACATGGAAAGACTTCATCGCTCCCGAATTCCACTGGACCGATGCACATTACGGAGACATTACCGCCATTTTTTCACTTGTTTACGCCGTGGCCAACCTGTTTGCCGGACGCTTCATCGACTGGATGGGCACCAAGAAAGGTTACCTGTGGTCCATCTTCATTTGGTCGATCGGTGCCTGCCTTCATGCCGTCTGCGGCTGGGCCACCGAACACGTAGTCGGCATCCACGATGCCGCCGAAATGATTGGTGCCTCCGGAGCCGTTGCGGCAACCATCGCCATCACCAGCGTTTACTTCTTCATTGCCGCACGCATCGTGCTGAGTATCGGTGAAGCAGGAAACTTCCCCGCCGCCATCAAAGTTACGGCCGAATACTTCCCCAAGAAGGACCGTGCGTTTGCCACCTCCATCTTCAACGCCGGCTCCATCATCGGTGCTCTGGTAGCCCCTGTCACCATCCCTTCGCTTGCCAAGTATTTCCAGGGATTGGGTGTAGGCAACGGATGGGAAATGGCCTTCATCATCATCGGTGCCTTAGGCTTCGTCTGGATGGCAGTATGGGTATTCGTCTATAAGAAACCGGAAGGCAATCCGCACGTCAATGCCGCCGAACTGGCATACATCCACCTTGACAAGCAGTCCGAACAAGCCGAAGCATCGCAAGCCAACCGGAAAGAAGAACGGAAAATGAGTCTTTGGGAATGCCTGAAATATCCGCAGGCATGGGCCGTAGCCGTAGGCAAATTCATGACCGACGGTGTGTGGTGGTTCTTCCTCTTCTGGACTCCCGCCTACATCTCGGACGTTTACGGCTTCTCTTCCGACAGCGGAACGGCTCAGTTACTGATATTCGTGCTCTATGCCATCACCATATTGTCTATCTACGGCGGCAAGCTGCCTACCATCATCATCAACAAGACAGGCATGAATCCCTACGCCGCCCGTATGCGTGCCATGTTCATCTTCGCCCTGTTCCCGCTTCTGGCCCTGTTTGCCCAGCCCCTCGGCGAGTATTCCTACTGGTTCCCCATCATCATCATCGGTATAGCCGGTGCCGCTCATCAGTCCTGGTCGGCCAACATCTATTCCGTAGGAAGTGACATGTTCCCCAACAGTGCCGTAGCCACCATCATTGGTTTGGGCGGCATGGCAGGCGGTATCGGTTCCTACCTCATCAACAAAGGTTCGGGAATGCTGTTCACCTATGCTGCCGGAACCACCATGGTTGACGGCCAGGAAGTGGAAATGACCAAGGCTCTCCTTGCCCAGGGAGCCGAATATGTTCAGCCCGCCATGCACTTCATGGGCTTCGAAGGCAAACCAGCCGGCTACTTCATCATCTTCTGCATCTGTGCCGTAGCCTATCTCATCGGCTGGTGCATCATGAAGATACTGGTACCGAAGTACAAACCCATCGTAGTGGACTGATTCCGGTCTGTCCGAACGATTGATTTTTTTCATAGTTGGAAAAAAGTTTTTCCCCAGTTAGGAAAATATGATCTCTTAACTGGGGAAAATTGTCTTCATACGTACAAAAAAAAGGGAAGTCTCACGACTTCCACAATTCTTCTAACCTTAAATCTAAATCTCTATGAAAAAAACGTGCCACAAAGATAATGCTTTTTCTGATAATTTGATATTAATAAACACTATAAAGTTTGTATCTTATGCAAAAAAGTTATAAGAAACCCCGAATCGAGCCCAATAAATCGGCATAAACGGGGTTCTGCTCGAGCAATTCCGGCACTCCCGTCATAAACATCTGCCTGCGGGCACGGGTCAGCGCCACATTCAGTTTACGGTCTATCAGCACTCCGTTTTCCTCAGTCATGTTAGCCAGAAACTTCAGCTGCGAGGCACGGTTCACGCAGAAAGAATAAATGATGACGTCGCGTTCGCTGCCCTGAAAACGCTCAACCGTATCCACCAATATGTCATTCAGCTGCGGAATACCCGTAGCCGCCAGCTCCCTGCGTATCAATGCGATCTGGCTGCGGTAAGGCGTAATGATGCCCAAAGTGGATACCGCGCTGAATCCCGTCGTCAGATCGTATTGACGATAAACGGCTACTGCCAGACGCGCCACCAAACGAGCCTCGACGTGGTTCACCTTCGACGACTGCAAGGCAGGCTCCGGACGCGATGGCAGAAAAGCGACACGCCGCACCAGTAGGTCGGCAAACTCACAATCTTCCAGTCCGTCGGCCAGAACCAGTGTTCCGAACTGATGGGACAGTCCGAGCGGTTCGAGGCGCCCGCCGTAAAAAGCACGGTTGGGAAAAGCCGCCACATCGACATTCATCCGTCCCTGCCGGCAAAGCATGTCATAAAAGTGTTCCGACACAGCCGCCTGTTCTCCCTCCTGTCCCGCCAGCATCCGGTACAGACGTTCGAACAACGAATCTTTCAGGTTGCGCAGTCCGATGGCACGCAACGCCTCATCACATACTTCCGACTGTTCGGACGACTGCAAGATCACTGCCGGCAGCTGCTTGTGGTCGCCTATCATGACAAACTTGCCGATGGCATTCCCACCCGACACGCTTCGCATGCACAACAAGCCCAACAATTGCGGTTCCAGTATCTGTGTAGCCTCATCAATCAGTGCCACGTCGAACGTCTTCAGCCGGAAAAGCTCGGTATGAGAGGAAAGGGTAGCCACCGTCCCCACAAATATGCGGCAACGAGCAATGCGTTCCTGCACCGCCCGGCGGTTGGCACAACTGTCTAACACGTTTTCCATCAGATAGGGCCGGTAGAGCACCTCGCACGACAATTCGCTGCCCACCCGGATAAAATCGACCGCCGGCGCAATAGATACCAGCATCTTGCAGATTTCGTCCACCGCCCGGTTGGTATAAGAGAGCAACAGAATCTGTTTCCCCTCTCCGTGAAACATCTCAACCATCCGGCGCAAGGCACGCGAAGTCTTTCCCGTTCCCGGCGGACCGACAAGCAGAAAGTAATCGCGCGCTGCCTTCGCCTTCAGGGCTACACGGGCAAAGTCGTCGGCAGCAGTGGCTACAGCCTCATCCAGCGTACTGTCAAACTCCGGCAACCGGCGTCCCAACAACAGATCACGCCGGTCCTGCGTAGCCGAAAGGAATGCTGCCAACCCCGCATACATGCTGCGGAACGACGTATCCATATAGTCGTGTTCGATGGCATAACGGCTGCTTTCGGGCAACACGCCGGCATTCTGCTGGGAAGAACGCAGACGTACGGTGATCGTATTTTCGGTCATACATTCGATGTTGCCCTTGAACACCATCTTGTTCGTTACATTGTCCGTATCGGCATTCCGCTCGTACAGGACAATGACGTCGCCCTGCCGGAAGTTGGGCAGGGCTTCCCCCCGCTCGGTCTCGGCCGAAGACGGTGTCCGCAACTGAAAGCGCAAGTATGGCTTGTGTTCGTCGGAAGCATGGTTCTCGACCATGGTCAGGTCGTAAAGGATCTCTCCCGCCTCGCATTTTTCGGCCAGTGTAGAAAGCCACAACGACGACGCTCCCGAGCGCCCCTGGTAGTCTATGTCGCCCGACTTGGAGGTATATAATTCCTTGGTTATAAAATTATAGAGGGTATAGAAGTAGCTTTGCTCCAACGGTGACAAGGCGCGCAGCTTGCCTGCCACGGCTTCAATCTGCGGACACAGGAAACGTTTCCACAGCGTATTGTCTAATTGGCGTTCGTTCAGCGTGTCGGGGTTGATGTCCTGCAACCGTTGGGCAGTATAATGCGGACTGTTGCGCAGCTGAATGCCGTATTCGGTTGCCACGATACGGTTGCGCACCTCCATCACCCTGCGCACCATGGCCCACGAAGAGCGTGCCGGATAGAGCATCGGATAGCGGGTATAGAGCAGATAGGCCCTGACACGGCGATGATCCATCCCCATCGAGTATTCCAGTACAGCCTGGTAGAGCAACATCTGCACCAGGTTGTTCTCCTTCGGTTCCACCTTGCCGCGAATGCTGTATTCGTCTGCCTTACCCGACTTCATTTCGATAAAGGCCGACATGTCACGCTGCATGTAGTCCAGACGTCCCTGCAAGC
Organism: uncultured Bacteroides sp.; assembly: GCA_902472795.1. GTDB lineage: Bacteria > Bacteroidota > Bacteroidia > Bacteroidales > Bacteroidaceae > Bacteroides. The sequence continues at coordinate 11,379 of CABROZ010000049.1, forward strand.
CCAATGCCTCGCAGATGTAGGATGGTTCGAGCACGGCATCCGTCTTGTCGAGCGCATATCCCGGAGCGCGGAACGTTTCGGTCACCGTCTGCCGGATGTTGTCGAAGTGCAACTTGCAGTCGGCGAAAAAAGCCTTCTCCTTCTCGTGGTCGCGAAGGTCGGCACAGGCAGCCAGCTCTACGGCATACGACCGGAAGGCCTTCTTCATGCACGCCAAGTAGTCGGGTGCGCCGTCGGCGTGAATCCATTCGTCCAGAAAAAGGTTGGCGATGTTTCCCAGCAGCAACGGGCGGGTATTGTCGGGCACCTGCAAACGTGCCAGCATGTAGTTGGCCGGATGGTGACCGTAGTCGCGGAAACATTCGGCCAGCGAACTGATGTCAATCAGATAGTCGGGTTCAAGGATGATGAAGGAAGGTGTCAGCACGCCTGCCTCGTCTATCCGCACGTCCAGCAGATTCACCTGCGCGTTTCGCCACAGCAACCGGCAGGTCTCGGCAAACTCTTCGTTGATCTGGGGCACATGGTAGCGTACCTTCAGAGGTTCGTCGCTCACAGTCTCGGTGGGAAGTACATACAGAAAATCGTCGTCGGCATACTGAAAGCTGACACGCATCCGCCGCTTTTGCTCACGGGCGGGCGGAGCTACAATGTAGGTGCTGTCGGCACGCGGCAAGGCATGGTACAGCACGTCGGGAATATCAGCCCCATACAGTCGCCTGACAAAGAAAGACAGCGTCTTGGCATCGCGCAGCAACTGTTCGCGTTGTGGCGTGGCCTGACGGTTCAGAATGGCGTTGGAGGTCAACCGAAAGGTATGCAGCCGGTTCTGTTCGGCAACAGAAAGGCCGACTTTTGACGCCACAAAGTTGATACGGGCGGAAAGGTCGGTCATCTGTAAACTGCTGTCGGGCATTTGTGTACGGCAAAGTTGCTCCAGCAACTCGCGCAACTGACGATACGCCAACGCCAATGCCTCGTCGGGTGCTTTTGTCACCTCCAGCAATAAATCATAATATTCCCTTACATCATTTTCCATGATGCAAAGGTAAGGAAAAAACGCTTTACTTTTTCTGGCTTCTCGGCTTCTTATTTGCTTCGTTCATTGCCTCTGCCATTTCGTAAGCCGGAACATGATGTTTATCTTTCGGCTTTTTCGGTTTTTTGTTACCTGCAGCTCCCATATATCAAGACCTCCATATTTAAAAGTGAAACATTAATATTATCACGCACCCCGTAGCAAAGAACATGCCAAAGCGCAACGATGACAGTTAAACTTTACTATGTCACTCTTTCTTCTCCCGTATCATCAGGATGCTTAACTCGTAGAGCAGGTACAACGGCACGGCTACCACCGTCAGCGTGAAAGGATCGCCCGTAGGCGTAATGATGGCTGCCGCTATGACAATCAGTACAATGGCATGACGACGGTATTTGCGCAGGAAATCCTTGTGAACCACTCCCAGCAGCGAAAGCAGCCAGGTGACTAAAGGCAATTCGAAAGCCAGACCCATGCACAGTACCAGCATCATGAAGTTGTCGATGTAGGAATTCAGCGAAATCTGGTTCTCGATGGCACTGCTCAACTGATAGGTGGACAGGAAACGCAACGTCAGCGGATAGACCATAAAGTAGCCCAGCAACACCCCCACAAAGAACATCACCGTCCCGATGCCCAACGCCTTCCGCACACCTTTCACCTCGTTGGGATAAAGGGCCGGACGGACAAAGCGCCACACTTCGTAAAACAGGTAGGGAGCAGCAGTCACCACCGACATCCAGAATGCGGTGGACATATGGATGAAGAAAGGTGCCGCCAGATTGATATTGATCAGTTTGACGTGGAACTCCTGTGTGAAGAAGTCATCGTGCAGGTCCAGCTCCTGCCCGATCCAGCGCAGCAAGTCGTAGAAGACAAAGTCGTTGTGGCAGGGAGCCAGAATGACCTTGTCGAACAGATAAGGCATCGCAATAAAATAGCCTACAGCCAGTACGAACCACACGCCGAGCACACGAAACAGCACCCGCCTCAGTTCGTCCAGATGATCCCAGAAAGTCAACTCCTTATCCGCCATACGCTATTCTACCGCTATCGGGAACAACCTTTTCCTTATTTTTTTTCCGTCTTGTCCGCCGGTTCGTCGATTTCTTCTTTCGCCTTGTTGATTTCTTCCTTCGCTTCGTTGACTCCTTCCTTAAAGCTCTTCACGCCTTTGCCCAATCCACGCATCAGTTCAGGTATTTTCTTTCCGCCGAACAACAGCAGAATCACCAGAAGAATGATTAACCACTCGGATCCGCTGGGCAAGAAACTCATTAACAATAAACTTGTCATATATTTATTTATTTAAGTTTCACATGTAATACTTTCTTGGAAGTTAAGAAGTTATAGAAGTTATCACTCCGCTTTGCTCTGTTAGAAGTTAAAGCCGATAGTCTTGCAAAAGGGAAAATTGGCCGTAACAGGTCTATTGGCCTTTAACTTCTAAGCCCACCTTAGTGGGCGATAACTTCTTCTAACTCCTTTAACTCCTGCAAGTTTCGCAAGTGCGAAACTTGAGTTATTTATTTAATTCTGCTGCAAAAATAGCAAAAATTCCTTTGACACCTTCCAAAACTTGCTTTTTAGCGAAAAGCTTCCTTACTTCAGTCCTGATAATATACGCGTTTTACACGGGTCGATACACTGGTCAGCACTTCGTAAGGAATGGTGTCGAGTGCATCGGACAGCACGGTAATAGGCAGATGGTCGCCGAAGATCTCTACCATATCGCCTTCCTTGCAGTCGATGTCCGTCACGTCGATCATGCAGACATCCATGCAGATGTTACCCACATAGGGGGCACGTTGTCCGTTGACTAAACAATAGGCATGTCCGTTGCCCAAATGACGGTTCAGTCCGTCGGCATAGCCGATGGGGATGGCTGCAATGCGCGAAGCACGGTCCAGATGGCCCTTCCGGCTATACCCCACCGTGTCTTCGGCCGGCACATCGCGTATCTGCAGAATGGTTGTCTTCAGCGTGCTTACATTATTGATAATGGAATTGTCAAACGGATTGATGCCATACAGCCCGATGCCGAGGCGAACCATGTCGAACTGCGCGCCGGGAAAACGTTCGATACCCGCCGAGTTGCAGATGTGACGAAGAATCTTGTGCGGGAAAGCAGCCTGAAGTTCGGCAGAAGCCTTTTCAAAAGTCTCTATCTGATGGCGGGTAAACGAATCGAACTGCGCGCTGTCACTGCCTACCAGGTGCGAGAATACCGAACGGACAATCAGCGCATTCTGTTCCTTCAGCCGCTCTATCAGCCGGGGCATGTCGGAAGGAGCAAATCCCAGACGGTGCATACCGGTATCCAGCTTAATGTGGATGGGGAAGTTGGCGATGCCTTCCTTCTCGGCCTCCTTTATCAGGGCATCCAGCAGGTGGAAGCTGTAAACTTCGGGTTCAAGGGCATAATCGAACATGGTTTTGAAAACCGTCATCTCCGGATTCATAATCATAATGTTCGCTGTGATGCCGGCCTTACGCAAGTCGGACCCTTCGTCGGCCACGGCCACGGCCAGATAGTCCACATGATGTTCCTGCAAGGTTTTGGCAATCTCGTACGAACCGGCGCCATACGCCGAGGCTTTCACCATGCAGACCATCTTCGTCTCGGGCTTCAGAAAACTGCGATAGTGGTTCAGGTTGGCCACCAATGCGCCAAGATTGACTTCCAGAATCGTTTCGTGCACCTTCTTTTCAAGCACTTCGGTCAGTGCGTCAAATCCGAACTTACGTGCTCCCTTGATCAGGATAATTTCGTTCTCCAGGCGGATTTCGCGCCGGTTGATGGCTCTTATCAACGACTGCGTATCGGGATAAAAAGTCTTTTCGATGTTAAAGCGGTCGGCCGATGAAGATATGTCGCTACCCACACCGATGATGCGCTCTATGCCACGCCGGTTCACCAACTGGGCAACCTGCCTGTACAGAGTAGGCGTATTCTGCCCCGTCTCCAGTATGTCCGACAGGATAAGGGTCTTCTTCAACGGGCTCCCCTTGACACTTTCGCTGACGGTGCAACGGCGGTCCAGAAAGTCGAGCGCAATGTCCAGCGAGCCCAAGTCGCTGTTGTAACTGTCGTTGATCAGCAGACAACCGTTCTTGCCTTCCTTCACCTCCAGACGCATGGCCACCGGCTCCAGCCTTGCCATCCGCTCGGTGATCTGTTCGGCCGGCAGCATCAGATACAGGCAGGCAGCCAGACAGTTCAGCGAGTTCTCGATCGACGCATCGTCGATGAAAGGCAGCGTAAAGCTGTTGTCCATATCCAAGTAACGGTAGGAAATCACCGTACAGTTGTCTTTCTTCTCTATCTTGCTGACGAACAGCGGACGTTCCATATCCTTACAGCTCCAGGCTATCTCACGGGCCGACAGCATCGATTTGGCCACGCAATTGCAGATGAACTCGTCATCGCCATTGTATATCACCACATCGCAGTCCTTGAACAGGGTCAGCTTCTCCATGCACTTTTCCTGCAGGGAAAAGAAATTCTCCTGATGCGCCCCGCCTATGTTGGTCAGGATACCGATGGTAGGCTTGATGATGTTCTGCAAGGCACGCATTTCGCCCGGCTCGGATATGCCTGCCTCGAAGATGGCCAAGTCGGCCGAATCGTTCATCTGCCAGACGGACAACGGCACACCAATCTGTGAATTGTAGCTGCGCGGTCACAACACAA
>CABROZ010000050.1 GCA_902472795.1 uncultured Bacteroides sp.
GCCATTGCACGAGTGGATGATTTGGTCATTTTTGTACCTTATGTGGTACCGGGTGACGTTGTAGATTTGCAGATTAAGCGGAAGAAGCATCATTACGCCGAGGCCGAAGCAGTAAACTTCCATGTATATTCGCCTGTAAGAGCAGTCCCGTTCTGCCAGCATTATGGAGTTTGCGGGGGATGCAAATGGCAGATACTACCCTATTCCGAACAGATTAAGTACAAACAGAAGCAAGTGACCGACAACCTGACACGGATCGGAAAGATCAAGTTGCCGGAAATCTCTCCCATATTGGGTTCGGAAAAAACAATGTTTTATCGGAACAAACTGGAATATACTTTCTCGAATAAGCGCTGGCTTACGCCGGAAGAGGTAAAGCAGGATGTCGTCTATGAGCAGATGAATGCGGTTGGATTTCATATTCCAAATGCGTTCGACAAGGTACTGGCCATCGAAAAGTGCTGGTTACAGGATGATATATCCAATCGCATCCGTAATGCGATACGCGATTATGCTTACGAACACAATTATTCCTTCATCAATTTGCGGACACACGAAGGTATGTTGCGCAACCTTATTATACGTACGTCCACGACGAACGAACTGATGGTGATCGTGGTGTGCAAGATTGAGCAGGATGAAGAGATGGAACGTTTCAGACAACTGCTTCAATACGTGGCCGACACTTTCCCCGAAATAACGTCGCTGCTATACATTATTAATAATAAGTGCAACGATACGATTACCGATCTCGACGTATATACGTTCAAAGGTAACGACCATATTTACGAAGAGATGGAAGGCTTGCGCTTTAAGGTGGGTCCCAAGTCGTTTTATCAGACCAATTCCGAACAGGCGTACAATCTGTATAAAGTAGCACGCAACTTTGCTCAACTGACCGGTAACGAACTTGTTTACGATCTCTATACGGGTACCGGTACCATTGCAAACTTTGTTTCGCGGCAGGCCCGTCAGGTAATTGGCATTGAATACGTCCCCGAAGCGATCGAGGATGCCAAGACGAACTCTGAAATCAACGGCATTAAGAATACATTATTCTTTGCCGGCGACATGAAGGATATCCTGACCCAGGACTTTATCAGCCAGTACGGACGTCCCGACGTCATCATCACCGACCCACCCCGTGCCGGGATGCATCCCGACGTCATCAACGTCATCCTGTTTGCCAAGCCACAACGCATTGTTTACGTCAGCTGCAATCCGGCAACACAGGCACGCGATCTGCAGTTGCTCGATGTAGATTACGAAGTGAAAGCAGTTCAGCCGGTTGACATGTTTCCCCATACGCATCATGTGGAAAATGTCGTACTGCTGGAGCGCCGAATTTAAAATAGAATCATCTAATTTATAAAAAGAGTATAAGCTGTGACAAAAGAAAAGATTGTAGCCAAAGCGCGTACACAATATACCGATTATTGGGTGAAAGAACCGGCTGAATTGATGGAATTTTTGGCCGCAAAAATGCCTCAGGCCAGCCGCACCAAGCTGAAAACGTTGTTAAGCAAACGGGTTGTCTATGTGGACAGTGTCATCACCACTCAGTATAATTTCCCCTTGAAACCGGGGATGAAAGTTCAGATAAGTCGTGACAAAGGGAAGAAGGAATTCCATAATAAGCTGGTCAGAATCGTATATGAGGACGCTTATCTGATTGTAATTGAAAAGATGCAGGGGCTGCTCTCGGTCAATACCGAACGTCAGAAAGAACGGACCGCCTATACCATATTGAATGAATACGTGAAACGTTCAGGCAGGCAGAACCGCGTGTACATCGTACATCGGTTGGACCGTGACACTTCAGGACTGATGATGTTTGCCAAGGACGAAAAAACGCAGCACACGTTGCGCGACAACTGGCACAAGATTGTATTCGACCGCCGTTACGTAGCTGTCGTAGCCGGCGATATGGAGCAAAATGCCGGAACGGTACGTTCGTGGCTGACAGACCGGAAACTGTACGTTTACTCAAGCCCTACGGATGATGGCGGACAGGAAGCCATTACACATTACCGAACCATTAAGCGGGCCAATAACTATTCGTTGCTCGAATTGAATCTGGAAACCGGGCGCAAGAATCAGATCCGTGTCCACATGCAGGATCTCGGGCATCCCATTGTGGGTGACGGACGCTATGGCCTGGAAGATGTAAATCCCATCGGTCGGCTGGCTCTGCATGCATTCAAGCTCTGCTTCTATCATCCTGTTACAGGCGAGGAAATGGCGTTTGAAACTCCCTATCCGGCCGACTTCAAGAAGCTGTTCCTCAAAAAGTAATTGATGGGAGCGAGTGCAGTAACTGTTGCACTGTGAGTGCAGTAGCTATTGCACTGTCAGTGCACTAACTATTGCACTGCGAGTGCAATGCCTGTTGCACTGTATTTAGTCAATCAGGCACGAATTACACGAATATTTGCAGATTTTTTTCTGCTTTTTTCGTGTAACCCGTGCCTAACATGTATTTCCTGAATGGTAAGGCTTACCATCCCCTCCTTAAGCAATCAGTATTTGTATAAGGTAACTCCTCTTTCTACATAACCGTCAACGTACAAGGTTCCGGTTATCTTTTCCCATGTCACATAGACATCACGTATTTCCAGTAGAGGATAGTTATTGCCGTAGTCCAACGACAATGTTCCGTCTTCTATTTTCCATCGGAATGGTAACGAACATACAATGATGCCGCTCGGATCATCGTAATAGCACTGATCGTCTGTGCCAAAACCACTATAGTCAAAGTAGAGTCCGCTTTCCAGAGGTTCTCCAAAGTCGTCCGTAAATCCGAGATCCCCTACCCACGTATAACCTGTTACCGACTCAAAAATAGTCTCATCATCTTGTGCACATGACGTCAATGCAAGTGATAGGCACAAAATGCACATTTTCGCATATTGAATAGCTGTTTTCATATCGTATTATTTTACGTAATCGGCATCTGTCATCATAATCAGTACCCCATCGAGCTTTCCACTGAGATAGTGTTCGCGTATCCACACATTCTCCAGATACTTCACATCTCCCGCTCCGTAACTCAGCACTAAACATTCCATTGTGTCGTCTTCCCATTTCCAGGTAAAGTCTCGTGTCTCCGTGTTGGCCGTACTTGAGGTATGATCATATTTCTTTTTCAGTTCCTGACCGGAGTTGCCGTTCTGTGTAAAGATGAGCTGATGCGTATAGGTTACGTCACCTTCCGTATATTCCTCGACCCACGTCCGACACAGCTTGGTATTCATGTTGCTTGTGCCGTCGTCATCCTTTCCGCAAGCGGTGAGAAGTAGAACAAATACACACAGCATACATATCTTTGCGTAATTCATTGTCTTCATTTTCAAGAATTTTTAGTTTTAGTTTTGGCAAACATACAAAAAATCTCTGGAATATCCTCGTAGAAAATGTAGATTAGCGAAACAGAAGCTGATTATTAATCAGTTAAATACAAAAATCAGTAATTGAAAGATAAAAGAAAACTGAATTTTTCAGACGCGGATGGTACCGGTGAAACATTCCTTAAAGGAATTTGCTTGTACAAATGTCATTTCAGAGGGAATGTAAATAGGCATCATTTGCCATTGTTCAGCTTAATTTTTTCATGATAGAAATAGTTGACTACAACCGGTCTTCCTTTTACAGAACGACCGAAAGGCAAATCGTTTATCCGGTAAGGCAAATGGTTGGCCTGAGCGTAGAGGGCCATGTTTGCTTCCAAGGTTTGCCAATAGTCATTCTGCTTTTTGTTGTATATTTCTTCGTATAGTGGGAAGAGTGCCGGATATTTTTTGCAAATATAGTTCATTATTCTCACTTTAAACTCTCCACGCAGGTTCAGATTTTCAAGCCAGATTAAATCGGTATAATCTTTCACTTCTTCAATAATCGCTTTTACATCGGTTATTTCTGGGAAAATAGGCGAAACAAAACAGACTGTTCGGATGCCCGAATCGTACACCTGCTTCATGGCACGTAGCCGTCGTTCGATGCTTACCGCGTTATCCATGTCGGAGCGAAACTGTTCGTCCAGCGTATTGACCGACCATGAAATGGTCACTTTTGGAAAAGCCTTCAGTAAATCAAGGTCACGCAGGACGAGATCCGATTTTGTACAAATCATAATCTCTGCATTGGTTCCACGCAGTTCTTTCAACAAGGTGCGTGTGCGGCAGAAGGTTTCTTCATACGGGTTATATCCATCAGTGACAGATCCTATGACAATACGCTGGCCATCATATTTATGAGGATCGGCAATTGGTTTCCAGTGTTTCACATCCAAAAATGTTCCCCAAGGTTCGGTATGTCCTGTAAAACGTTTCATAAACGAGGCATAGCAGTATTTGCAGGCGTGCGGACATCCTACATACGGGTTAACAGAATAACCGCCGACAGGTAATGAAGATTTGGTCATGACGCTTTGCACATCAATTTCTCTGATTATTTCTGTATCCATTGCATTGGTATCTTTGTTCAAGTTTTATATTTTTCCTTTTTAGTTGTTTATCTGTCGCAAAATTCGCTATAAAAACCACATGGAAGTATGCCAAAATCAGACGAAGAAATGCCATTTTGATAAACGGAAATAGTACCTTTGTCATGCAATAACCAATGTGAAGCCATATAATATGAAAAAGGAGGTTGTTTCCGAAAGACTGGTAAATATTGCTTTCAGCAAAACCGAATGTGGTGTGGATTTTTATCTGAACACTGGCAGAAATACGGAAATTAATGGAGTGTTGACGGAGAACAAAGTCTTTAAAACAGATTTCTTCGAGTTTTTCTTCTTTCGGAAGGCCAACGGATATCTCTTGCTGAATTTTCGAAAGATAAAGTTGCAGAACGGGATGATATTACTTTTATCGCCACACCAGCAACAGGAATGGCACGTTGACGAAAAGACGTTAGATTATGATTTTCTCATTTTCCGTGAAGATTTTATGCGTACATTCATTGCCGACAAATACTTTGTTTATCGGCTGCTATATTATTATCAGACCGATACACCACCTTATTTATATGCATCACCTGAAGAATTTGCAGAATACACCCACTTGCTTGATAAGATAAAGCAAGAACTGCAACATCCTGTAGCAGACACGTATCATCTTATCGTATCTGTATTATATTATCTTTTAGTGATCATCAATCGTGCCTATGCCTCTGCTTATCACCTTCCGGTAGAAGTTCCGAAGAATAACTATGCTTTCCAATTCAAAGACCTGCTTGAACGGAACATATGCACCTTGCAACGGGTGCAAGAATATGCCGATATGCTCCATATCAGTCGTGTGACACTGAATACGGCAGTGATGACACAATTTGGCGTATCGGCTACACACTTGTTGAAACAGCGGCTTTTGGAAGAGCTGAAGAATGAATTGCTATTTCATGACTGCAGTGTTAACGAGCTGGCTGATCGTTTCAATTTCTCGGATGCCAGCCATTTGATGCGTTTCTTCAAACAGCAAACCGGCAAGACGTTCAAGCAATATCTGATGGATTACAGAAACGGAATATATGAATGACAGAGCATTCTGCAATCTCTTCTTCAACCGTCATAAGGCTTGAAACGCGTGCATTCGGCTTCAGTATTTCTGCTGATATTTCTTATAAAATGTAAGGAAAAGCAAGAATCCGATAAAGGCAAAAGGAACTCCGCACAGAGCCGGATAACGGTACCCACCACTAACGGCCAGCCCACCTACATAAGCACCGATGGCATTGCCCAGATTGAACGCAATCTGCACGCAGGCACCTCCCAACATCTCGCCTCCGGGAGCTACACGGATAATCAGCACCTGTTCGGGACTGGAGACGGCGAACAGACCGGCCGTACACAGCGTCATGAGTATGGCTGCACACCACGGATTGGGCGAGAGGAAGAATATCAGCAACAGAACCACGCAGATCATGGCCTGAACCACGGTACCTACCTTGCCGGGTGTATAGCGGTCGGACATGCGTCCGCTCACCAAGTTGCCTACCACCATGCCAAAGCCGGCCAGTACCATCAGGGCAGTCATGCTTTCCGTCCGGAAACCGGCTACTTCGGTCAGCATCGGATTGACATAACTGTACCAGCAGAATACACCACCATTGCCCAGTGCCGTAGCTCCGAGTATCAGCCAGGGAGCAGGCGTTTTCAGGAAGCGGAACTGTCCCTTGAAGCCGGTATCTTTCAACCCTTCAACACGGGGAACCCAGCGATATATATAATATAAGGTAATCAGTCCCCAACATGCAACCAACAGGAAAGTGACGCGCCACGAAATGGTGTGGCTCAGCGAAGTGCCCAGCGGCACACCAAACAGATTGGCAACAGTCATGCCTGCAATCATAATGGACACGGCTTCCGAACCTTTTCCTTCATCGGCCAGTTTCCCGGCTACGATAGAGGCCACTCCGAAATAAGCTCCATGCGGCAGGCCCGAGATAAATCGACCGGCCATCAGTACCCAATAGTTGGGAGCCGCCGATGCGCAGAGGTTACCTATAATCATTAGCGAAACCAAGACCATCAACGTTTGTTTCAGTGGCCTTTTACGTGCCAGAAGCAACATCGGAGCACCACAGCACACCCCCAAGGCATATGCCGAAATAAAATGTCCGGCCATCGGAATACTGATACCTAAATCCTGGGCTACATAAGGCAGAATTCCCATCATGGTGAACTCTGCGATGCCCAATCCCAACGTGCCAAAAGCCAAAGCAATCAGACTTTTCTTCATTTTCTAAATCCTGTTATTTACCTGCAATCTTTTTTCGGGGCGCAAAAGTACAGTTTTGTTTGCTAACAGCGAATGCTTTATGTCAAAAAAATAATTTGCCGAGTACACACGCCATTCTGAATTTATAAAATGAAAGGAGCGATTTGCAGGCAGAGTGCGCAATAACTATTTGCAAAATTATGTACCTTTGCATCATAAAAAACTACGCACAATGAAAAAACTGATCAAAGGAGCCCGGTTTACTCCTAAAAATTATTCCGACGAAGTAGAAGCTAAGATCCAACATTATAAACGGGAAGGCTACAGATTGCCCCAACGTCACATGCTGCGTACCGAAGAACAATTGGCTGGTATTCGCGAAAGTGCCAAAATCAATACCGCCCTACTCGACTACATTTCCGAGAATATTCGTGAAGGCATGTCCACTGCCGAAATCGATCACATGGTCTATTGCTTTACGACCGATCATGATGCCATCCCTGCACCTTTCATGTACGAAGGCTTTCCCAAAAGCGTATGCGTCAGCATCAACGATGTGGTGTGTCACGGCATACCCAGCACGAAGGAGTTCTTGAAAAGCGGCGATATTGTCAATGTGGATGTCTCTACTATTTACAAGGGATATTACTCGGACGCTTCGCGCATGTATCTGATTGGTGAAGTCAGCCCGGAAATGAAACGCTTGGTTCAGGTGACTAAGGAGTGTCGCGACATAGGTGTACAGACGGCGCAACCCTGGGCTCGTCTGGGTGATGTAGGAGCAGCCATACAGGAGCATGCCGAGAAAAACGGATACAGTGTGGTGCGCGACCTGTGCGGACACGGTGTAGGCATCAAGTTTCACGAAGAACCGGATGTAGAGCATTTTGGACGTCGCGGAACCGGTATGCTTATTGTACCAGGCATGACGTTTACCATTGAACCGATGATCAACATGGGCAGTTACGAGGTCTTTATCGATGAAGCCGACGGATGGACGGTATGTACCGACGACGGTCTGCCTTCGGCCCAGTGGGAAAGTATGATTCTGATTACGGAGGATGGAAACGAAGTGTTGACTGAATAAAGAGGAGCACTTCGCATGAAAAGATTTCTAACGACAGCACTTCTATCTCTTAGTCTTTGTGCGCCGGATATGTGCGCACAGATCAAATTGCACTACATCGATGCTGAACAGGCTCGTACGTTGCTTTCGCAGGAAGATGCTACCACCCGTCAGTGGAGCCGTTTCGATTACGAAGCCCGATTGGGCCGAAAAGGCGGTACCCGGCAGGAACTGATACGATTCATTGACGATCAGGCACGCGACTGGAGCGAGGAAGACAAACGACGGATGCAGGAAGCGGCCGACACGCTGAACAGTCATATCAAGGCATTGAACCTGTCACTGTCTCTTCCGCAGGAAATCAGGATACTAAAAACAACCATGGCCGAAGAAGGCGGTGCAGGCGGATATACCCGTATGGACTACATCGTGGTGGAAGAGCAGATAGCCCACATGAAGCCGCAGCAAGTCTGTTACTTGTTGGCACACGAATTGTTTCATGTGCTGACACGCAACCATCCGGATTTTCGTGAGAAGATGTATAGGCTGATTGGCTTCAGCATTGCGCCCGAAGAATTCGAAGTTCCCGCCGATTTGCGCGACGTGCTGATCAGCAACCCCGATGTCAACCGTTTCGACAGTTATGCCCGTTTTCGCATCAAGGGAGAAGATCGTTCCTGTGCGATGCTGATTTATGCTAACAAGCCATACGAAGGAGGCAGTTTTTTCAATTATCTGACGATTGGCCTGATGCCCCTCAAGGACGGTAAAGCGGAACAGCAAGACGGGAAAACGGTGATATATGGGATAAATGATGCTGAAAACTTCTTTGATCTGGTAGGAAGGAATACCGACTATATCATTAATCCTGAAGAAATATTGGCCGAAAACTTTGCTTTTCTACTGACGCGGAAGTCTGTTACCGCAAATCCCGAACTGATTGAAAAGATGCGGCAGGCCTTGCAACCACAGGCTGGCCGGCATTGATTGGCTTTATAAACGATATAATATCGCATATCATGGAAATCGTATTACTGATTATAGGGCTTGGCATCGGAACCGGTGTCGGAATACTGATTGCAGGGCGTAAAGCCTCTGCCCTGAAAGCACAGCTTGAAGCCTCGAAGCAGCGTGAAGACCTGCTGAACCGAACGACCGACGAACGCATCGAACGCGAGAAAGCTGTTGCTGAAGAACGCCTGAAGGCCATCGGCCAGCAGAATGCCGAACGGCTTGCTGCACAGGAAAAACAGTTTGGCGAACGTCTGACTGAACAGGAACGCCTTTTTGCCAATCGTCTGGCTGAACAGGAACGGCTGTTCAACGAACAGAACAACAACCGTGAACAGCAGTTTGCCGAACGCCTGGCCGAACAACGTCAGCAGTTGGAGAAACGGCTGGCCGAACAAAAAGAAGAAGCTGAGGCGTTGCATCGCCGGATGAATGCCGAATTCGAAGCTTTGTCCAACCGCATCTTCCAAAGCAAGGCCGACGACTTTAAGCGGTTGAATGCCGAGCACATCGGAAATCTGCTCCGTCCCTTGGGCGAGAATCTGAAGGATTTCCGTGAAAAGGTGGAGCAGGTGTACAATACCGAAGCCAAAGAGCGCTTCTCGCTGGGCGAACGCATCAAGGATCTGGTAGAACTGAACAACCGCCTGAGTGAAGAAGCCAACAACCTGACCCGTGCCCTGAAAGGTGACTCGAAGATGCAAGGTAACTGGGGAGAAGTCATTTTGGAGCGACTGTTGCAGGCATCAGGCCTTATCGAAGGCGAGCATTATGTCCGTCAGGAATTTCTGCGCGATGAACGTGGCGAAGTCCTGACCAACGATGAAAGCGGCCAGCGTATGCAACCTGACATCATCGTCCGCTATCCCGACGACCGCGAGATGATTATCGACTCCAAAGTTTCCCTTTCAGCCTATGCTGCCTATACGGCTGCCGAAGACAAGGAAGAACAGGCCCGTTGCCTGAAAGCACACCTTCAGTCGGTCCGTGCGCACATTGACGAACTGAGTCGGAAGGATTATTCGCACTACGACGTCAAAGCTCCCGACTTCGTCATGATGTTCATCCCGACGGAAGGAGCTTACCTGCTGGCTGTGCAAAGTGATGCCAATCTGTGGGAGTATGCCTACAACAAGAAAGTGGTGCTGATGAGTCCTACCAACCTGATCAGTGCCTTGCGTCTTTCGCTTGACCTGTGGAAGCGTGAGAATCAGGTGAAGAATGTGCAGGCCATCATCAAGCGCGGCACGTCCTTATATGAACGTATCGTGGACTTTGCACGTACTTTCAGCAACATGGGTGCTCAACTGGATAAACTACAGGGCGAATATTCCAACGCGCTAAAGCAACTGTCCGAAGGACGTGGCAGTGTTGTGCGACAAGCCGAACTGCTGTGCGGCATGGGGCTTACGCCCAAGAAACGTATCCCTTCCACTCTGTTGCCAACCGACGAAGACGACAACACGGACGACGACGATCCTGTCAACAACGGAAATTTAGAACAAAATCAAATAGTGAAAAAACAATGAAAGCCTTGAAAGACCGCATCCTTCGCGACGGACGCTGTTTCCCCGGAGGAATATTGAAAGTAGATAACTTCATCAATCATCAGATGGATCCTATCCTGATGAAAAGTATCGGTGTAGAATTTGTACGACGCTTTGCATCTACCCCGATCAACAAAGTCATTACAGTTGAAGCCAGCGGAATAGCTCCGGCAATCATGGTTGGCTATCTGCTCGAATTGCCTGTAGTCTTTGCAAAAAAGAAAAAGCCCAGTACGATGGAGAATATGCTGACTACTTCAGTTTTTTCGTTTACCAAACAGCGTACATACGATGTCTGTGTCAGTCGCGATTTTCTTTGCCCCGGCGACAAAGTGCTGTTTATTGACGATTTTCTGGCCAACGGTAATGCGGCCAAAGGTATTCTCGACCTGGTTCAGCAGGCGGGAGCCGAACTGACGGGCATGGGATTCATCATCGAGAAGGCTTTCCAGCATGGAGGCGACGAGCTGCGTGCAGCTGGTATTCATGTAGAGAGTCTGGCCATTATCGAGAGCCTGGACAACTGTGAAATTAAAATCAGATAAACCAATTATTGTTCTTTGTCATTGGCAATGGAAGAGAAAAACAAGAACGGGCTTATCTATGGCCTGAACGACCGTCCACCTATACGTGAAGCCTTTTTTGCTGCGCTGCAGCATCTGCTGGCTATTTTTGTGGCTATCATTACTCCGCCGCTCATCATCTCGGGTGCGCTGAAGCTGGATACGGAAACGACCGGTTACCTGGTTTCGATGGCGCTCATTGCTTCGGGCATCGCTACTTTTATACAGTGCCGACGTTTCGGTTTCATCGGTACGGGATTGCTCTGCATACAGGGTACCAGTTTTTCGTTCATCGGTCCAATCATCGCTGCAGGTACTACCGGCAGCCTGGCGTTGGTGTTCGGTTCGTGTATGGCTGCTGCTTCGGTCGAAATGATTATCAGCCGATTGTTGAAATATACACGTAAAATCATTACTCCGCTCGTATCGGGCATCGTCGTAACCCTGATCGGTATGAGCCTTATCAAGGTAGGTATTACGGCTTGCGGTGGCGGTGCGGCAGCTCAGGCCGATGGCAGCTTCGGCAGTTTGCGCTACGTGGGGCTGGCTGCTTTGGTGCTGGTGCTGATTCTGTTCTTCAACCGCAGCAACAACCGGTATCTGCGTATGAGTTCTATCGTCATCGGGCTGGCCACAGGCTATGTAGTAGCCTGGCTGATGGGGATGATCGACTTCAGTTCGGTGCAGAGTTTCGGAGGGGTTACCATTCCCCACCCTTTTCGTTTCGGACTCGACATCAGTCTGTCGGCTGTATTGTCATTGGCGCTGATTTTTGTGATTACCGCCATCGAAGCCTATGGCGATATTACGGCCAATTCGATGATATCCGGCGAGCCTGTCGAAGGTGAAGTGTTTATCCGTCGTGCTTCGGGCGGTATCTTTGCCGACGGATTCAATTCGATGATTTCGGGTATGCTCTGCGCTTTCCCCAATTCGGTATTCGCGCAAAACAACGGCATGATTCAGCTGACGGGAGTAGCCAGTCGTTATGTGGGCTATTACATTGCCGGACTTCTTGTTCTGCTTGGGCTGTTTCCGGCGGTAGGACTGGTGTTCTCGCTGATGCCCGAACCGGTATTGGGCGGTGCTACGCTGCTGATGTTCGGCACCGTGGCGGCTGCCGGCATCCGCATCATTGCTTCGCAGGAGATGAACCGCAAGACTACGCTGGTCATTGCGGTCAGTTTCTCGTTGGGATTGAGTGTGGAACTGGTTCCGGAGATTCTTTGCCAGCTGCCCGATACCTTGCGTAATATCTTTGCTTCGGGCATCACCACGGGCGGACTGACCGCCATCGTGGCGAATGCCTTGATACGGATTAAGGAGTAATCCTATCATCCGTATCAGCCTGTCGGTCAAGGTTTCTTCACCGTTTCTTCAACAGTGGAAGAGGCCTTGGCAGACGAATAGTTCAACCGGGTGACATACGCTTGCCGGAGGATTCCTTTCACATCCATCACCATACCCATCGGTACGTCCCGTTCTACTTTTAACGACACGGTTATCTCCCCATGTTTGCTTCGGAAGTCTTCCACTTCGTTGCGCAGTTCGTCCAGTGTGAAGTTGCTCAACGTCTTGCTCGGACCGTTGGGAGCTATCAGGGTTATCTTCATCGGAAGCTTTTCGGCAGCATCTGTTTTTCTGAACGTTTTCGGTTGTGCAAAAGTAACCAGGATGGGAAATGCCTTGTCCAGCACCGCTTCGTCTGTAGTTCCCAGTTCGGCGGCTGCTTCCTGACGTAGTTGGCGATAAACTTCCTTGACTGTGTACAGATACAGGCGCATGGCTTCGGCCGAAGAGCCGCGGTCGTAGATTATCTCCAAACTGGACCGGAACGGTTGCCCCGACTGTTTAACCTGCTGATAGTCTTTTCGTAGTACCTCGGTCAGATGCTTGCGGATGAAGTCTGCACAATCAGTCAGCGTTCCTTCCTGATCTATCATAACCTGATTGCGCAAGTTGACCAACAGCCGGTGTGCTGCTTTTCCAGATTCAGGAGCAACAGTACCTCCCCCGTCCTTGAACTTCCGTGCAAAATACTGCTCCAGCAGCTCGCGCTCGTCCATCCGGACGGTGTCCTGCGTTTGTGTACCGACGGGCGGTTTCACCATCTGTTCTACCGCATTCTTTACTTCGGGCCGGGCAAACGCATAGAGCGTCCCCGACACCACGGGCACGAAGAGCAACAGCTTCAGTCGTGCCAGTCGATTGGTTCTTTTCTTTAACATCATATTGATACGTTGTTTTAGCTTGCTGTGTCCAAAGCCGCTGGCCATAGAGTAGAGCCTTGTGCCGACGGATTTTTTCACGAGCAACAGTTGATATTGAGTAGCATCGATGCCATGTAGCAGCACGCCGTTGTCTGCTTCGAACTCGTGCACTTCGCGAAGTTCACGCATCAGCAGCCAGGCGGCGGGATTGAACCAGTGGAGGACGATGATGGCCTGCATCCACAGCAGATCGGCCGTGTGATGATAGTGCAGGTGCATCTGTTCGTGCAGCAATATCGCCTCTCGGTTGTTCCGGTAGTCTTCTTGCGAAAGAACGATTGTACGGCCCCAGCTGAAAGAACCTTTTCTTAGCGGACAGACAATCAGGCGGAAGCCCTGCTGTCTTTCGGACGGATAGCGGCAGAACAACTGGTGCATCCGCAGCATCGACAGCAGAAAGAAAGCCAATGTCAGCAAGGCCCCACCCGTATATATCCATGTAATCAGACGTTTGGCGCTGAATGCTGCAGGAGCGGCCGTTGCCGGTGCGAAGACGGTTGCTGTCGGCGGAAGTGTCTGTTCCGCTTCTGTGCCCTCTGCATGCAGGCGCGTGGATGGCGATGCCGAGGAAGGGGCTGTCAGCAGTATTTCGACCGTTGCCATAGGCTTTTGCCACAGGCTGGCTTGCGGAATGCTGAGTTGCACGAATGGCAACAGCAGGCAGCAAAACGTGCCGCCCAACAGCAGCAGACGGTTGGTACGGAACAAGGTGTCGCTGCGGAAACACAACCTGAACGCGAAGTATAGTGCGGTCAGGCAAAGTGTCGATTTGAACAGATAGAACAGAAAAGCTCCCATAGCCGGTTATGCTTTGCGTTTGCTTTCAATCTGTGCGATCAGCGCCTTCAGCTCGTCGAGCGGCATGCCTTCTTCTTCCACAAATGATGACACGACGTTGGCGAACGAGTTGTCGTAGTAGTGAGCTATGACGTCGTTCAGTGCCGAACGTTTGTAGTCGTTGGCCGATATCAATGGATAGTACTGGTAGGTGTTTCCATAGGCCTTATAGCCTACAAATCCTTTTTCTTCGAGGCCGCGTACCAGTGTCGAGACGGTATTGTAGTGCGGTTTGGGATCTTCGTAGAAAGCCAGCAGTTCGCGTACAAACATCGGGCCGTGCTCCCAAAACATCCGCATGATTTCTTCTTCTTTAGTGGTCAGTCGTTTCATAATCTTATTGCTTTAACGTTGGTGTACGCTGCAAATATATAGATTATTTCCAAACAAACAACTAATAGCATTAGTTAATCAACTAATAAAGGCAGTAGTTTAACTAAAGTTAGCAGTAGTAGCGTATAAACTGAAGAAGAATAGGTTTAGCGGTAGCTGCGTAAAGCCAGTTTCTTTACCCACATCACGAAGAAGCCTGTCAGCACCAGATTGAGCACAATGGTGAGCACGGAGATGAGCAGCGCCGGTCCGCCCAGATTATAACTCAGCGCGATGAAGATGACTCCCGCTCCTACTTCGCCTCGGGTAAACATACCGATGGATAAGGCCAGACGTTCGCTGAACTTGCGGTCGCGGTAGAAGAAAACAGGGAACAGCTTGCCGATGTTGGACAGCAGCGATACGGCCACTACATGCAGCACAATCATCCCCCACGACATCATCTCCTGCGATCCGGTTATCGAATGGCTGCCTGCCGATGCTTCGGCAAAGTCAACTCCGAGGAAGCGCGGCATCCCCACTCCTACCAGAAACATGAACAGAAACGAAATGCCTGTAGCCGCACGGCGTTCGGCTGGCGAATCGTGTTCGCGGTGCTTCATCACCATGCCCAGTACGAAAGCCGGAAGCAGAACTTCGACGTGGATGCTGCCTTCTTCACCATAGAAGTGCTTGCTCAGTGCATAGATGCCCAGCGTGCCGGCAAACACCAGTACCGAATAGCAGAGGATGGCTTTCCAGTCCTGCCGCCAGTCGTAGCGCCCCATCTGTTTCCACCCGAAGGAGAGCAACAGCATCACAATCACGACAATGGCCAGCAGCTGCCACTTCAGACCTATCATCATAATCTGCAGCGGAATCATCAGCAGGATGGTATCCAGGTCGTCGAAGATGGCAAGCACCTGTATTTTCTTGTACATCCAGCTTTGTTTCAGCCCGATGGCCGCCAGCATGGTAAACAGAATACCTGCCGAAGTGGGGGCGGCAAAACGGCTTAAAAGCAGATTCTCCTTCCACGCATCCCAACTGCCCCAGCAGTCGGACGGAAGCAGGACAAAGATGTAATAGAATGCAATCAGAAACCAGGGCATGGCGGCAGTGGCCATAGCGATGAAGTAATCCTGGGCATACGTTCGCCATCGCGATTTGTCAACTTCAAACTCGCGTCCTACATTGATCATGATAAAACCGAGGCAGACGTAAAGCAACACATTCGACGCGGTCTTTACCGCATCATAACTTCCTCCCGCCCACAGGGGGAGGTACTGGCTGACAAGCAGCCCGGCCATCAGAAAGGCCGAAAACGATAGAACTTTTCTCATTGAATAATAAAAATTAAAAAGGAGGAGGACACCAAGACAGTCCTATGGAAAGAGAGCATCCTCCCCGCGGTTATTAGGGGTATTAATCCAGCTTCAGTACCGCCAGGAACGCTTTCTGCGGCACTTCCACGTTTCCGATCTGTTTCATGCGTTTCTTACCCCGCTTCTGCTTTTCGAGCAGCTTGCGCTTACGGCTCACGTCGCCACCGTAGCACTTCGCGGTCACATCCTTGCGGACGGGCCTGATGGGTTCGCGGG
>CABROZ010000051.1 GCA_902472795.1 uncultured Bacteroides sp.
TTGACAAGGCGTTTGTAACGAGCCGTCTCAAGCGGCACTTTATCAAACAGAACATTCCGAACCTTGTAAACTTGTTGACTGAAGCCTTGTCAACGAATAAGTTGAGCACTTGCGAAACTTAAAATTATTGCCCTCCAGAATAAAATACAACCGCATCCGGGAAATCACAAATCCCCCCCTCGCGCAATCATTATTTCCGTTTAAGGCCTTATTTCTACTCACTTTTATACAATTCAGCACAGTTTTCCCCGAAAACATGCACCCAACCACTTTATTTTTGCTATTTTTGCATTTTGTAATTACCAGACGTGAGATGGAAAAAACAGAAATGACAACATATAGCTTGCTGAACACGATTTCTACCCCCGATGATTTACGGCGTCTGAACGTGGACCAACTCCCGGAAGTCTGCAAAGAATTGCGGCAAGACATCATCAAAGAAGTATCCTGCAACCCCGGACACTTCGCAGCCAGCCTCGGAACTGTGGAATTGACTGTCGCCCTGCACTACGTCTTCAACACCCCCTACGACCGGATTGTATGGGACGTGGGCCATCAGGCATACGGGCACAAGATACTGACCGGACGACGTGAAGCCTTCTCCACCAACCGGAAATTCAAAGGAATACGCCCCTTCCCCTCGCCGGACGAAAGCGAATACGATACATTTGCCTGCGGACATGCCTCCAACTCCATTTCCGCAGCCTTGGGAATGGCCGTAGCCGCTTCGCTGAAAGGCGAACAACAACGACATGTAGTGGCCGTCATCGGAGACGGGAGCATGAGCGGAGGACTGGCATTCGAAGGACTGAACAATGCCTCATCCACTCCCAACAACCTGCTCATCATCCTGAATGACAACGACATGTCGATAGACCGCAGTGTGGGAGGCATGAAGCAATACCTGTTCAACCTGACTACTTCCAACCGCTACAACCAACTGCGGTTCAAGGCATCGCGCCTCCTGTTCAAATTAGGAATACTCAACGAAGAGCGCCGCAAGGCCCTCATACGCTTCGGCAACAGCCTGAAGTCGATAGCCGCCCAGCAGCAAAACATCTTCGAAGGGATGAACATCCGCTACTTCGGTCCCATAGACGGGCACGACGTAAAAAACCTGGCACGGGTATTGAAGGACATCAAAGACATGCAGGGTCCCAAGATTCTGCACCTGCACACCGTCAAAGGGAAAGGATTCGAACCGGCCGAAAAGGCACCAGGCCTCTGGCATGCACCGGGTAAATTCAACCCAGAAACCGGAGAACGGTTCACTGTAGATACGCACAACCTGCCACCGCTTTATCAGGATGTATTCGGCGACACACTGGTGGAACTGGCTGAGAAAAATCCAAGAATAGTGGGAGTGACCCCCGCCATGCCAACCGGATGCTCCATGAACAAACTGATGAAAGCGATGCCCGAACGGGCTTTCGACGTCGGCATTGCCGAAGGACATGCCGCCACCTTTTCCGGAGGTATGGCCAAGGAGGGCCTGCAACCCTTCTGCAACATCTATTCGAGCTTCATGCAACGGGCCTACGACCACGTGATACACGACATTGCATTGCTCAGACTGCCCGTGGTGCTCTGCCTTGACCGGGCGGGACTGGTAGGCGAAGACGGACCGACCCATCACGGCGTATTCGACATTGCTTACTTCCGCCCCATCCCCAACCTGACCCTGTCCTCGCCCATGAACGAACATGAGTTGCGTTGCCTGATGTACACCGCGCAACTGCCGGGCAAGGGACCGTTCGTCATCCGCTATCCACGCGGACGAGGGGTGCTGGTGGACTGGCGGTGCCCGCTGAAGGAAATCCCTGTCGGGAAAGGACGCAAGCTGAAGGACGGCACCGACATGGCCGTCATCAGCTATGGCCCCATCGGCAACATCGCCGCACGAGCCATCGAACGTGCCGAAAAAGAGAGAAACTTATCCATCGCCCACTACGACCTGCGCTTCGTCAAACCGATAGATGAAGAGATGCTGCACGAAATAGGGAAAAACTTCCGGCGTGTGGTCACCGTGGAAGATGGAGTAATAAAAGGAGGAATGGGTAGCGCCATACTGGAATTTATGGCCGACCACAACTATACGCCACAAGTGAAACGCATCGGTGTACCCGACCAGTTTGTGGAACATGGCTCCGTACAGGAACTGTACCACTTGTGCGGAATGGATGAAGAAGGAATATATAGTGAATTAATAAAGTGAAAATAGTTATTGCAGGTGCCGGCGCAGTAGGCACCCATTTAGCCAAACTGTTGTCGCGCGAGAAACAGGACATTATCCTGCTGGACGACAACGAAGAGAAGCTGAGCACACTGAGCTCGAACTTCGACCTGATGACGGTCACGGCATCGCCCACCTCCATACGGGGGTTGAAAGAAGTAGGTGCCGGCGAGGCCGACTTGTTCATAGCCGTCACCCCCGACGAAAGCCGCAACATGACAGCCTGCATGCTGGCCAACAACTTAGGAGCCGAAAAGACCGTGGCCCGCATCGACAACTACGAATACCTGCTGCCCAAGAACAAAGAGTTCTTCCAAAAGTTAGGCGTAGATTCACTAATTTATCCCGAAATGCTGGCTGCCAAGGAAATAGTATCGTCGATCCGCATGAGCTGGGTGCGCCAATGGTGGGAATTCTGCGGTGGAGCCCTGATCCTGATAGGCACCAAAATGCGCGAAAAGGCCGAAATACAGGACATCCCGCTCCACCAGCTGGGCGGTCCGGAACTGCCTTACCACATCGTAGCCATCAAACGCGGAAGCGAGACCCTGATACCGCGCGGAGACGACAGCATCAAGCTGCACGACATCGTTTACTTCACTACCACCCGGAAGTACGTGCCCTACATCCGTAAAATAGCCGGCAAGGAAGACTACGCCGACGTACGCAACGTGATGATTATGGGCGGAAGCCGCATTGCCGTACGTACAGCCCAATATGTGCCGGACTACATGCAGGTGAAGATTGTGGACAACGACTTGGCACGCTGCAACCGGCTGACGGAACTGTTAGACGACAAAACAATGATTATCAACGGAGACGGACGCGACATGGACCTGCTCATCGAAGAAGGTCTGAAAAACACGGAAGCCTTCGTCGCCCTGACGGGAAGTTCGGAAACCAACATACTGGCATGCCTTGCTGCCAAGCGAATGGGTGTCAGCAAAACCGTGGCCGAAGTTGAAAACATCGACTACATCGGCATGGCCGAAAGCCTTGACATCGGTACCGTCATCAACAAAAAGATGATTGCGGCCAGCCACATCTACCAGATGATGCTCGATGCCGACGTAAGCAACGTGAAATGCCTGACACTGGCCAATGCCGACGTAGCGGAATTTACGGTAAAAGCCGGTTCAAAAATCACCAAACATCCGGTAAAAGATCTGGGACTGCCCAAGGGTACCACCATCGGAGGCCTCATCCGACAGGGTGAAGGTGTCGTTGTAACCGGTAACACCCAGATTCTGCCGGGCGATCATGTGGTTGTATTCTGTTTAAGCATGATGATTAAGAAGATTGAGAAATACTTTAGTTAATGGTCAACTTTAAAACTATCACACGAATCATCGGTATCCTCCTGCTACTGGAAACCGCCATGTTGCTGGCATGTTCCGGCATTTCGTTTTATTATCAGGACGAAGCACTGACCGACTTCTGGAAGTCGGCAGGAATTACGGCCGGTGTAGGCCTCGTACTGGCCTTCCTCGGCAAGGGTGGCGAACGGGTACTGACACGGCGCGACGGCTATGTGCTCGTCAGCCTGGCGTGGATAGCTTTTTCTTTCTTCGGCATGCTGCCCTTCTACATCAGCGGCTACATACCAGACATCACCAATGCCTTCTTCGAAACCATGTCGGGCTTCACCAGTACCGGCGCCACCATCTTGGACAACATAGAATCGCTTCCGCACGGACTGCTCTTCTGGCGCAGCATGACCCAATGGATCGGAGGCTTGGGCATTATTATGTTCACCATCGCCGTGCTTCCCATTTTCGGTGTCAGCGGCCTGCAAGTGTTTGCAGCCGAAGCCAGCGGACCGACTCACGACAAAGTCCATCCCCGCATCGGCATCACTGCCAAATGGATCTGGTCGGTTTACACCGGCATTACCACCCTTCTTGTAATCCTGCTTATGGCCGGCGGCATGAACTGGTTCGACAGCATCTGCCATGCCTTTGCCACAACGGGAACCGGTGGTTTCTCCACCAAGCAGGCCAGCATAGCCTACTACCACTCGCCCTACATAGAATATGTCATTTCAATATTCATGTTCATATCCGGCATCAACTTCACATTGCTGCTGCTCCTCGTCAACCGTAAATTCAAGAAAGCCTTTCACGATGTAGAGTTGAGATGGTATTTCGCTTCAGTAGTGCTGTTTACCGGCATCATAGCTGCCGTCCTTTACTATACCAGTCCGATGGGTACGGAAGAGGCTTTCCGGAAATCGCTGTTTCAGGTCATCAGCCTCCACACCTCTACGGGTTTTGCAACCGACGACTACATGCTGTGGGCACCTGTCACGTGGGGACTGCTGACCGTCGTCATGATAATCGGTGCTTGTGCAGGCAGTACAACGGGCGGCCTGAAGTGCATCCGTCTGGTTATTCTGGCCAAAGTGTCGAAAAACGAATTCAAACACATCCTCCACCCCAACGCCGTACTTCCGGTACGCATCAACAAGCAGGTAGTTTCTTCGTCCCTCGTTTCCACCGTATTAGCTTTCAGCTTCCTCTATTTAGTCATCATCATTGTCAGCACACTGCTGATGATGGCTATGGGAGTAGGACTGGACGAATCGATTGGCTGCGTCATCTCAAGCATCGGCAACATGGGTCCCGGATTGGGCGAGATGGGTCCTGCCTACTCATGGAATGCACTGCCCGATGCCGCCAAATGGCTGTTATCGTTGCTAATGCTGTTGGGACGTTTGGAATTGTTCACCGTCTTACTGCTCTTCACCCCCGATTTCTGGAAAAAGAATTGATTAATGGCAAAAAAGTGCTAAATCGGCTTCATTTTGTAATCTCCGCCTAACAAAAAGAAGAATTATTTATTGTACCTTTGCACGTCCAAAATATAGCGTTGAGAAAATCGGTATATGAAAGAGTGCATTAAATACTTCATGATTCTTCTGCTGGTCGCATCGTTACACAGTGGTGTCCTCGAAGCGGCAAGCGATTTATGCACCAAAAGAATTGATTACACCGAATGCGCTTTCCAAACCCCTATTCCCCGTGATCATATCATCGATCACCTCTACGATTATCTCCAGTCGCTACCTGTCAGCATGGAATACCTGAGCACGGGATCCGTCCCCAACTGCAAGGATATTGCGCTGCCTACCAGCCGAATACGATTAGAATCGACAGACAAAACGATACATCATAAGGGAGTACCAGACTCTGCCGCAACCTCTCATTCCGTGGAATACTATATCTATGGATTAAGGAAGATTGTCGTATGAAGTCCGGCAAGTTATATGCCGGAAGCACACGGCAAACGCACTCTGTTTCTGCTTCTTTATTAATGTTTCCGCATATACCTCCCAAAGCAAAAAACGCTATCGGGAAAGCTGTCCGATTAATATTTTTGACTGAAAAACAATCTCTATAAATTTATGAATTTTACTCTATTAGTCACCGTCTTGTTGACGGCAATCATTTTCGTGGGGTTGGTCATCGCCATTTCGCATGCCATTTCTCCACGTTCGTACAATCCACAAAAGATGGAGCCTTACGAATGCGGTATCCCCACGCGGGGACGTTCATGGATGCAATTCCGTGTTGGCTACTATTTGTTCGCCATCCTGTTCCTCATGTTCGAGGTAGAAACGGTATTTCTGTTCCCATGGGCGATTAGCGTACGCCAAAGCGGCATATCAGCCTTATTAGGTGTAGCTTTCTTCCTGTTTATCTTAGTGCTGGGATTGGCTTATGCCTGGCGGAAAGGAGCGTTGGAATGGAAATAAACAAAAAGCCCCGGATCAAATCTATTCCGTATGAAGAATTTACGGATAATGAGACGCTGCAAAAACTGGTACAGGAACTGAATGCCGGTGGTACCAATGTCATCCTGGCTGCTTTGGACGACCTGATAGACTGGGGACGCAGCAATTCGCTGTGGCCGCTGACTTTTGCAACCAGCTGCTGCGGTATCGAGTTCATGGCGGTATGTGCTGCCCGTTACGACATCGCCCGTTTCGGATTTGAGGTAACACGTAACAGTCCGCGTCAGGCCGACGTCATTTTGGTGAGCGGTACGATCACTCACAAAATGGCTCCCGTATTGAAACGCCTCTACGATCAGATGGCCGACCCGAAGTATGTAGTGGCCGTAGGCGGATGCGCCGTCAGCGGAGGCCCGTTCCGGAAATCATATCACGTAGTGCAGGGTGTGGATCAGATATTGCCTGTGGATGTCTATGTACCCGGATGTCCTCCACGTCCCGAAGCTTTCCTTTATGGCATGATGCAACTGCAACGTAAAGTGAAGATTGAGAAATTCTTTGGAGGAGTGAACCGCAAACAGCCACGCCCCAAAGACGAACCGGACCAAAAGTGACCCCACCCCAAACTTAGTAAACAGAAAAAATGGAAACAAAAACTATATACATAGCCCCACAACAGTTGAGCGACGAAATGCGCCGCCTGCGGCAAGAAGAACAAATGGACTTCCTTGAAAGCCTGACTGGTATGGACTGGGGCGAACCTGCCGAAACCGATACCCCAGAACAGAAAAGAGGGTTAGGCGTAGTGTATCACTTGGAATCTACCGTCAGCGGAAAGCGAATGGTGGTAACGACTTCGACCCTCGACCGCGAACATCCGCAACTGCCGTCGGTGACTCCCATTTGGAAGGGTGCCGAGTTGCCCGAACGTGAAGTATATGATTTCTTCGGCATCGTCTTCATCGGCCATCCCGACATGCGTCGTCTGTTCCTGCGTAACGACTGGGTAGGCTACCCCCTGCGCAAAGACAACGACCCGGAAAAGGAAAATCCGCTGCGTATGACCAACGAAGAGACCATCGATACCACACGCGAAGTAGATGTTACCCCTGAAGGAACACCCGAAGAACGCGAAACGGTTCTGTTCGGTGACGATGAATACGTTGTCAACATCGGTCCCCAACACCCTGCCACGCACGGTGTACTCCGCTTCCGCGTATCATTGGAAGGTGAAAACATCCACAAAATCGATGTGAACTGCGGATATATCCACCGGGGCATCGAGAAAATGAACGAAAGCCTCACCTACCCACAGACACTGGCACTGACCGACCGTCTGGACTATCTGGGAGCAATGCAGAACCGTCATGCCCTGTGTATGTGTATTGAGAAAGCCATGGGTGTGGAAGTCAGCCCCCGTGTACAGGTGATACGTACCATCATGGACGAGCTGCAACGCATCGACTCGCACATCCTGTTCTTCTCCTGCCTCTGTCAGGACCTTGGCGCCACGACCGCTTTCCTCTACGGATTCCGCGACCGTGAAAAGATACTCGACATCTTCGAGGAGACTTGTGGCGGACGCCTCATCCTGAACTACAACACCATCGGCGGTGTTCAGGCCGACCTGCATCCCAACTTCGTGCATCGGGTGAAAGAATTTATCCCCTACATGCGCCGCAACCTGAAGGAATATCACGACATCTTTACCGGAAACATCATCGCCCAACAGCGTCTGAAAGGTATCGGAGTACTGAGCCGCGAAGATGCCATCTCGTTCGGAGCGACCGGCGGTACCGGACGTGCCAGCGGATGGGCCTGCGACGTGCGCAAGCGTATGCCGTATGCAGCCTACGACAAGGTAGAGTTCCGCGAGATTGTACGTACCGAAGGCGACTGCATGGCCCGCTATTTAGTACGTATGGACGAAATCCTCGAAAGTCTGCACATCATCGAACAATTGATCGACAACATACCGGAAGGTCCTTATCAGGAAAAGATGAAACCCATCATCCGCGTTCCCGAAGGCTCCTACTACGCAGCCGTCGAAGGAAGCCGTGGCGAATTCGGAGTCTATCTGGAAAGCCGTGGCGACAAGACGCCCTACCGCCTGCACTACCGTGCTACCGGCCTGCCGCTTGTAGGAACCATCAACACCATCACACGGGGAGCCAAGATTGCCGACCTCATCGCGATAGGCGGAACCTTGGACTATGTGGTGCCTGACATCGACAGATAATCAATGGAGAATGGAAAATGGAGAATGGAAAATGATTTGCCTCTTGTCCATACTCAATTATCAATCATCAATTATCAATTAAATAAATGTTTGACTTTAGTATTGCAACAAACTGGATACACCAAATGCTGACATCGGTAATGCCCGAAGGACTTGCCGTGTTCATCGAGTGTGTCGTCATAGGCGTATGTATCGTATTGATGTATGCCATCCTGGCCATCATACTTATTTATATGGAACGAAAGGTCTGCGGATTCTTCCAGTGCCGTCTCGGCCCGAACCGTGTAGGACC
The DNA here is from genome assembly GCA_902472795.1 of uncultured Bacteroides sp. GTDB lineage: Bacteria > Bacteroidota > Bacteroidia > Bacteroidales > Bacteroidaceae > Bacteroides. Next base: position 8,498 of record CABROZ010000051.1, read on the forward strand.
TTACGGATCGTTGCAGGTATTCTGCGACGTATTCAAGATGCTCACCAAGGAAATATTCAATCCCAAAGGAGCCGACCAGTTCCTCTATAACCTGGCTCCGTTCATGGTGCTTATTGCTTCATTCCTTACGTTTGCCTGCCTCCCCATCAATAAAGGTATGGAAGTGCTCGACTTCAATGTCGGCATCTTCTTCCTGCTTTCGGCAAGCAGCATCGGCGTAGTGGGAATCCTGCTGGCCGGATGGAGTTCCAATAACAAATTCTCACTGATCGGTGCCATGCGAAGCGGTGCACAGATCATCAGCTACGAACTGTCCGTCGGACTCAGCATCCTGACCATGATCGTACTGACAGGTACCATGCAGATTTCACAAATAGTAGAAGGACAGGCCGACGGGTGGTTCATCTTCAAAGGCCACATTCCCGCCATCATCGCCTTCCTGATCTACCTGGTAGCCGGTAATGCCGAATGTAACCGTGGCCCCTTCGACCTTCCCGAAGCCGAGAGTGAGCTGACCGCCGGATACCATACCGAATACAGCGGTATGCACTTCGGTTTCTACTACCTGGCCGAATACCTGAACCTGTTTATCGTAGCCGCCGTAGCTGCCACAGTCTTCTTAGGAGGCTGGATGCCGCTGCATATCGTTGGTCTGGACGGATTCAACGTGGTCATGGACTACATCCCCGGCTTCATCTGGTTCTTCGCAAAGGCTTTCTTTGTAGTGTTCCTCATGATGTGGATTCGCTGGACATTCCCCCGTCTCCGTATCGACCAGATACTGACCTTGGAATGGAAATACCTCGTTCCGCTGTCGATGGTGAACCTCGTACTGATGAGCCTGATTGTGGCCTTCGGACTGCACTTCTAATTTTTAATTTTTAATTCTTACAAGAGACATGGAAGAAAAGAACACATACTTCGGAGGCTTTTTCAAAGGTCTGGCCAGTCTGACCACCGGCTTAAGGGTTACCATGAAAGAGTTCTTCACACCTAAAATCACCGAGCAATATCCCGAGAACCGGAAAGAGCTCAAGATGTTCGACCGTTTCCGTGGCACACTGGTCATGCCCCACAACGAACAGAACGAACATCACTGCGTGGCCTGCGGAATCTGCCAGATGGCCTGCCCCAACGGCACCATCAAGGTGACATCCGAAACCATCACGACCGACGATGGCAAAAAGAAGAAGATACTGGCCAAGTACGAGTACAACCTGGGCTCGTGCATGTTCTGCCAGCTCTGCGTCAACGCCTGTCCGCACGGTGCCATCACCTTCGACCAGAACTTCGAGCACGCCGTCTTCGACCGTTCGAAGCTCATCCTGACGCTCAATCATCCGGGCAGTCATGTGGCAGAAGCCAAGAAGGCACCTGCAGCCGAGAAGCCGGCTCCCGAAAAGGCGGCTGCTCCCAAGGCTGAATAATCAACTAATCGTAACCTCTCATTAAAGAAAATATATGGAAATAACTCTCGAAACAGTAGTATTCTACTTTTTAGCGGCTTTCATCACCGTATTCTCCTTGCTGACGGTGACCACAACCCGCATGGTACGTTCGGCCACGTACCTCCTGTTCGTCCTCTTCGGTACGGCAGGCATCTATTTTCTGCTGGGCTATACGTTCCTCGGTTCCGTACAGATTATGGTTTACGCCGGAGGTATCGTCGTGCTCTACGTATTCTCCATCCTGCTGACCAGCGGCGAAGGCGACAAAGCTGCCAAACTGAAACGCAGCAAGTTCCTTGCGGGACTTGGAGCAACCGTAGCGGGTGGCATCATCGTGCTGTTCATCACCCTGAAACATAAATTCCTTGCCACGGCCGACGTCAGCCCGATAGAAATCAACATCAATACCATCGGACAACACCTGCTAAGCGGTGAGAAATACGGCTACCTGCTGCCTTTCGAAGCTGTCAGCCTCTTGCTGCTGGCCTGCATCGTAGGAGGTCTGCTGATAGCGCGCAAGCGATAGGAAACATCAATTACCAACTTTGAAATCCGAACAAGTTATATGATACACATGGAATATTATCTGATAGTTTCGGCTATCATGTTTTTCGCCGGCATGTACGGGTTCTTCACCCGCCGCAACACACTGGCCATCCTGATTTCGATCGAACTGATCCTGAATGCCACCGACATCAACTTTGCCGTATTCAACCGCTTCCTGTTCCCCGGCGGACTGGAAGGCTATTTCTTTGCCCTGTTCTCCATTGCCATTTCGGCAGCCGAGACGGCAGTAGCCATCGCAATCATGATCAACATCTACCGTAACATACGAAGCATTCAAGTCAACCGACTGGATCAACTGAAATGGTAATAAACAGAAAAAACTAAAAAAACAAACGATAATGGAACTTACGATTCTCATCCTCCTCATTCCGTTCCTCTCGTTCCTCATCGTAGGAATCGGAGGCAAATGGATGTCACACCGCACAGCCGGACTCATCGGAAGCATCGGACTGGGACTGGTCACCATCCTTTCCTATGCCACTGCATGGAGCTACTTCACCGCTCCCCGACTGGCCGACGGCACTTACGAGACACTGATGCCCTACAACTTCCGCTGGTTGCCCTTCACTCAGAACCTGAGCATTGACATGGGCATCCTGCTCGACCCCATCTCGGTAGTGATGCTCATCGTCATCAGCACCGTATCGATGATGGTACACATCTACTCGTTCGGCTACATGAAAGGCGAGCGCGGATTCCAACGCTACTACGCTTTCCTTTCGCTCTTCACCATGTCCATGCTGGGATTAGTAGTAGCTACGAACATCTTCCAGATGTATCTGTTCTGGGAGCTGGTGGGTGTGTCTTCCTACCTGCTGATCGGCTTCTACTACACCAAGCCTGCCGCCATTGCCGCTTCGAAGAAAGCATTCATCGTGACGCGTTTTGCCGACCTGGGCTTCCTGATCGGTATTCTGGTCTATGGCTACTACGCCGGAACCTATACGTTCACTCCCGATGAAATGACCCTGATGAAAGGCAGCGCCATGATTCCGCTGGCCTTGGGACTGATGTTCATCGGTGGTGCCGGCAAGAGTGCCATGTTCCCCCTGCACATCTGGCTGCCCGACGCCATGGAAGGCCCGACGCCTGTCAGCGCCCTGATCCATGCGGCAACCATGGTCGTAGCCGGTGTCTATCTGGTAGCGCGCATGTTCCCGCTGTTCATCGGCTTTGCTCCCGACGTGCTTCACATCGTGGCCTACGTAGGTGCCTTCACCGCGTTCTATGCGGCCAGTGTGGCCTGCGTGCAGAGCGACATCAAGCGTGTGCTGGCATTCTCGACCATTTCGCAGATCGGCTTCATGATGGTTGCCTTAGGCGTATGTACGTCGAGCGACCCGCACGAAGGCGGACTGGGCTACATGGCCGGTATGTTCCACCTGTTCACTCACGCCATGTTTAAGGCATTGCTCTTCCTGGGTGCCGGTAGCATCATCCACGCCGTACACAGCAACGAGATGTCGGCCATGGGTGGTCTGCGCAAGTATATGCCTGTCACTCACTGGACCTTCCTCATCGCCTGTCTGGCCATTGCGGGTATTCCTCCGTTCTCGGGATTCTTCTCGAAGGATGAGATTCTGACTGCCTGCTTCCAGTTCAGCCCCGCGATGGGATGGATCATGACAATTATTGCAGCCATGACTGCTTTCTATATGTTCCGCCTCTACTGCGGCATCTTCTGGGGTAAGGAGAACAAAGAACTTCATGCCGCACACATACCGCACGAAAGCCCGCTGGCCATGACCTTCCCGCTGATGTTCCTGGCTGCCGTTACGGTAGTAGCTGGATTCATCCCCTTCGGTCACTTCGTTTCGTCCAACGGACATACTTACGACATCCATCTGGATACGCAAGTCATGCTGACCAGCATCGTCATTGCCGTAATAGCCATTGCACTGGCTGTCAGCATCTATGCACGCAGCAAGCAGCCGGTAGCCGATGCGCTGGCCAGTCGTTTCCGCGGCTTGTGGACAGCAGCCTACCACCGCTTCTACATCGATGAAATCTATCAGTTCATCACCCACAAGATTATCTTCGGCTGCATCAGCCGCCCCATTGCCTGGTGGGACCGTCACGTAGTAGACGGCTTCTTCAACTTCCTGGCCTGGAGCACCGATGCCACAAGCGACGAAATCCGTGGCCTGCAAAGCGGACGTGTACAGCAATACGCCTTGGTATTCCTGCTGGGAGCATTGATACTGATACTTATGTTAACTATATAATTCAAATTCAATTATCCATTAAATAAAATGAATTTCTTATCATTATTTGTTCTGATTCCATTGCTGATGCTCCTCGGCCTCTGGCTGAGCCGGAACATCGCACAGATACGTGCGGTGATGGTAACCGGAGCTTCGGCTTTGCTGATTACGGCCATAGGGCTGACGATAGCCTACCTCAATGCACGGCAGGCCGGTGCCACGGACGAAATGTTGTTCTGCGCCGATGTTGCCTGGTATCCGGCACTTCACATACACTATTCAGTAGGCGTGGACGGCATCTCCGTAGCCATGCTGCTGCTTTCAGCCATCATCGTATTCACAGGTACCTTCGCTTCGTGGCGCCTGCAACCGCTTACCAAGGAGTACTTCCTGTGGTTCACGCTGCTTTCGTTGGGTGTGTTCGGTTTCTTCATCTCGACCGACCTGTTCACCATGTTTATGTTCTACGAAGTAGCGCTGATCCCGATGTACCTGCTTATCGGTGTATGGGGCAGCGGCCGCAAGGAATACTCGGCCATGAAGCTGACGCTGATGCTGATGGGAGGTTCAGCCTTCCTGCTGATTGGCATCCTGGGCATCTTCTACGGTTCGGGCGCAACGACGATGAACCTGCTCGAGATTGCCCAGCTGCACAACATCCCCATCGAGCAGCAACGCATCTGGTTTCCGCTCACCTTCTTGGGATTCGGCGTACTGGGCGCCTTGTTCCCCTTCCACACATGGAGCCCCGACGGTCATGCTTCGGCGCCTACGGCTGTGTCCATGCTTCATGCCGGCGTACTGATGAAGTTAGGTGGTTACGGCTGTTTCCGCATCGCCATGTATCTGATGCCCGAGGCTGCCAACGAATTAGGATGGATCTTCCTCATTCTGACGGGTATTTCGGTTGTCTATGGAGCCTTCTCGGCTTGTGTTCAGACCGACTTGAAGTACATCAACGCCTACTCCAGTGTGAGCCACTGCGGCCTGGTGCTCTTCGCCATCCTGATGATGAACCAGACAGCCTGCACGGGTGCCGTGCTGCAGATGTTGAGCCACGGTCTGATGACGGCCCTCTTCTTTGCACTGATCGGTATGATATACGGACGTACGCACACACGTGACGTTCGCGAACTGAACGGACTGATGAAAATCATGCCTTTCCTTTCGGTATGCTACGTCATTGCGGGTCTTGCCAACCTCGGTTTGCCGGGTCTGAGCGGATTCGTAGCCGAAATGACCATCTTCACCGGTTCGTTCCAGGAGCCCGACACCTTCCACCGTGTATGGACGGTAATTGCCTGCTGCAGCATCGTCATTACGGCGGTCTATATCCTGCGATTAGTAGGAAAGATCCTGTACGGCACGTGCACCAACAAACACCATCTGGCCCTGACCGATGCAACGTGGGACGAACGTACGGCAGTGATTATCCTGATTGTCTGCGTAGCCGCTCTGGGTATGGCTCCGTGGTGGATCAGCAACATGATCAGCGACAGTGTTTTGCCTATAGTCAATGCGTTTTAATAATGAAACCAACCACGCACCAACTTTTAATTTTTAACTTTTAACTATCAATTGATAAAATGGATTATTCTCAATTCCTATTGATGAAAGAAGAGCTTTCGCTGATAGCAGTCATTGTGATACTGTTCATAGCCGACCTCTTCATGAGCCCCGACGCACATAAGGAAGGCGGGAAGCCGGTGCTGAACACCATGCTGCCGGTTGTTCTGCTGACCATCCATACAGTGATAACCATTGTCCCCGGACCGGTAGCCGACGCTTTCGGAGGAATGTACCATAACTCACCCATCCAGCACATCATGAAGTCCATCCTCAGCATCGGTACGCTGATTGTCTTCCTGATGGGTCACGAGTGGATGAAACTGCCCGACACCGTCATCAAGCAGGGCGAGTTCTACTTCCTGACGCTGAGTACGCTGCTGGGTATGTACCTGATGATCTCGGCCGGACACTTCCTGATGTTCTTCATCGGACTGGAGACTGCCAGTGTGCCGATGGCTGCCTTAGTGGCCTTCGACAAGTACCGCCACTATTCGGCCGAAGCCGGTGCCAAATACATTCTGACCGCCCTGTTTGCCAGCGGCCTGCTGCTCTACGGCATTTCGCTGATCTACGGTACGGTAGGTACGCTCTACTTCGAAGACATTCCTGCTCATCTGGAGGGTAACCCCATGCAGGTGATGGCTTTCGTATTCTTCTTTGCCGGCATGGGCTTCAAGATTTCGCTGGTTCCCTTCCACCTGTGGACAGCCGACGTTTACCAGGGAGCACCGAGTACGGTAACCGCCTACCTCAGTGTCATCTCGAAAGGTGCCGCAGCATTCGTGCTGATGACCACCGTATTCAAGGTATTCGCCCCCATGGTTGACCAATGGCAGGAAGCCCTCTACTGGGTCATCATCGCCTCCATCACCGTGGCCAACCTCTTTGCCCTCCGCCAGGAGAACCTGAAGCGTCTGATGGCCTTCTCCAGTATCTCGCAAGCGGGCTACATCATGCTGGGTGTCATCAGTGGCACGGCGCAGGGTATGACGGCACTGGTTTACTACGTGCTCATCTACATGTTTGCCAACCTCAGTGTGTTTGCCATCATCACCATTGTGGCCATCCGTGCACACAAGTTCACGCTGACCGACTATAACGGCCTGTACAGCACCAATCCGCGTCTGGCCTTCCTGATGACGCTGGCTCTATTCTCGCTGGCCGGCATTCCGCCGTTCGCAGGTTTCTTCTCGAAGTTCTTCATCTTCGCTGCCGCTTTCCATAGCGGTTTCCACCTGCTGGTATTCATTGCCTTGCTCAATACGGTCATCTCACTGTTCTACTACCTGAAGATCGTTAAGGCCATGTACATCAACAAGAGCGACGAACCGATTGCCACCTTCCGCAGCGACAACTACACCCGTGCCGCCCTGCTCATCTGTACGCTGGGTATCACCGTGCTTAGCATCGTCAGCGCCACATACGAGTCGATTGGCAACTATGCCTTCGGCATGTAAAAAAGGTGTTAACCGGATAAAAAAGTATCTGAAACTCTCCTCCTTCTGGAAGGAGGAGTACCCGAAGGGGGAGGT
>CABROZ010000052.1 GCA_902472795.1 uncultured Bacteroides sp.
TACTTATTTGGATTTTATTTTCATCTTTAATATGTCTGTTTGTTTATTGGAAATAGTTATCTGGCTTCCTTATCTAAGGAACAGGTCTTGGTGTCGAATGTGACTTTTGAACCCGGTTGTCGGAATAATTGGCATATTCATCGTGCGAAGTCTGGTGGAGGACAAATGCTGATTGGTGTAGCCGGGCGAGGCTGGTATCAGGAGGAAGGGAAGCCTGCTCTTGAAATACTTCCTGGTACTGTGATTCATATTCCTGCAAATATAAAACATTGGCATGGCGCCGCAGCAGATGGTTGGTTTGCTCATCTGGCTTTTGAGGTACCGGGTGAAGGAACTTCCAATGAGTGGTTGGAACCCGTTACGGATGAAGAATATGGTAAACTGAAGTAGTCATTGTACATAAAGGAATGAATAGTATGCCAATCAATCGGCTGATTTTGTGCTGATTATACATACAGTTTTCCGGATAACAATACTCTCTTCGTCTTAAAACCAATCTCTAAAAGCCGATACTCGGGCTTTGCTGATGATAACTTTTTCTTTTGTGGGAGGCGTGAGTTGTAAAACCATGCGTCCTCCGAACCACAGGCTTACACCAGTAATGGCTTTATGAGCTATGATGTATTGTCGATTGGCACGGAAGAACTGGCGAGGATTGAGTTGTTCGGCCAGTTCGTCGAGTGTTTGCTGGAAGTCAAAGGTGTCGGCTGATTGTGTAACAGCTTTGACAGCTCCTTCGTCAATGTAGAAATAACAAATTTGCTCAACGCTGACGGGTATAAAACGATCTCCTTTTATCGGAACTAAAAAATGTGTTTTATAGTTTTCTTCCTGCTTCAGAGCCCGCATTATGGCTTGGAGATCGGTGGCATTCGGCTGACTATTGGAACCTCCGAATATTTTTAGTTTATCGATAGCTTTTTGCAGATCGGTGCTGCTGATAGGTTTCAGAAGGTATGCTATGCTGTTTACACGGAACGCCTGAAGAGCATATTCATCGTAAGCTGTCGTAAAGATAATGGGGCAAGTAATATCTGTATGATCAAAAATGCCGAAAGCTGAACCGTCGGCCAAATGGATATCCATAAAAACAAGTTCGGGCATAGGATGCGAAGCGAACCATTCCAACGTTCCGGTTACACTGTCTGTCTCGCCAATGATGTCAAACTGGGTATCTACTTCTTTCATGGCCGCCTTTAAATTTCGAAGGGCGGCTTTTTCGTCTTCAATGATTAAGGTTTTCATATAAGGGGTAAGGTTACTTTAAAAGTCTTTTCATTTTCTTCAATGGTGATGTCTTGTCCGAAGAGTAGCCGGTAACGTTTGGAAAGGTTGGCCAGTCCGATGCACGTACTGCTACTGTCTGACAGTTTAGGCTGTATGCGGTTGCTGACACAGAGTTTGTTATTTTCGGCATAGATACGTATGGTAAACGGATTCCGATTACTGATTTCATTGTGTTTCACAGCATTTTCAACCAATAATTGTATGGCCATGGGTGGAACCTGTCGCTGTGACAGTTCTTGTGGAATATCAATATCGAATTTCAGATTATCTTCATAACGCATTTGTAGCAGATATATGTATGAACGCACGAAGCTCATTTCTTCGTTCAAAGTCACAGTATGCGACAGATTATCGTGTAGGGTATAGCGCATGACCCGTGATAGTTCCTGTAGATAGTTTTGTGCTTTGTTGGGAGATTCCCGTATAAGGGAGTACAGAGTGTTGAGTGAGTTGAACAGCATGTGTGGGTTGAGCTGACTTTTCAGGGCTTCATATTGGTTTACGAGATTCTCTGAGCGCAACTGTTCGTTTTCGAGCAGCATCCGCCGGCTACGTTGGTTCTGATGGTCTAAATAACAGGTCCCGGTGACGATGCAGGCTATCAGAATGTCCCTCAACGGGTGTAGGTAGTGATGCAAAGTGGCTGTAATGGCTGGGACATCGAAATGTTGATGGATGTAAACAAAACCTTTACCTAACAAATTGCATGAGATCAGTGTGATGAAAAAGGTCACGACAACTTTTTTCCATCCTAAATCCGATACGGGGCTGTTCGGCATCATAATGCCGATATTCAAAAGAAATAGCAGCAGAATGGAGAGATAGGTAAACAGTATTTCGTAGCTGACATTCACCCAATGCACATCTGGGAACAGATGGCTGTCCGCTACAGGGTCGGACAGCGCGATCAGTTCGGGCAGGTGCATGAGGAACGCCACCAGAATGGAGATGGCGTTCAGCATCAGAATAAACCTCTTGTGGATGTGGAACAACTTCATGAGACAAAGTTAGTGTTTTTTATCTGTAATTTTAGCAGCGACATACATTCCGGGACGAAATTTTGAATATGCCTGCGTGATTCGTGCATAGACTTTGATAGAACGGTTGGCGTTATCCACCATTTGATCTACGGAAACGAGCTGGGCTGTAAATGTTGTGTCAGGCATGCCGTTCACTTTGAATGTAAAGTTCGTGCCTGGCTGTAATTTGTCCAGATCCTTTTCATAAGCAGTCAGCTGTAGCATGGGGGTGCTTTTATCTATAATATCGCAGACAGGTTCACCTTCGGCATAATATTTTCCGGCGTTAATGTTCATGTTGGTTACGTATCCGTTGCGTGGTGCACGTATATCCATATAGGTACGTATGCCTTTTCGGTTCAGCATGGTAGTGTCTGTTCCCAATAGGGTGAGTTGGGCAGCGGCAGCTTCCATCCGGCTCTTCATGGAGAGGTAATCTGCTTTGCTTTGTTGCAAACGCTTCAATGAAGCCGATTCACCGGATACCAGCTTTTGCTGGCGTTCATATTCCGTTCTCAGAAATTCGGTTTGTGCTGCAGCATCAAGATAGGATTGCTGCAGCTCGATGAACGCCGGATTGGCTAAAGTTAAGATGATTTCTCCTTTACGCACATATTCGCCGGGCAAGATATGGATATCTTTCACAGAACCACCCATGCTTAACGTGATGGTGATATGATTTTGTGGAGGCATTACAATAGTTCCATTGAACGATGGTGGGTTGGATACATTGGTTGCACCGCTTACACCATCTACTTCGGTTATTTGTGTACTGTCTGCTCCGGTTTGTTCCACTGCTTCTGCTGATTGAACGGTGTCAGTTTGCCGGTCGGAGGAGGTTGAGCATGATACTGCCAGCAATGCAAGCATCAGATACATCATTCGTTGTTTCATCAGGTTCATTTTATTATTCATATTTCTTTGAGTTTTTGAGGTTGGTTATTAAAAAGATGGAGCATGCCATTACTCGGTATAAAGTTCCAGTTCGAGCAGGGTGACGTTGTAGGCATACACCGTTTCTATATATCCCCGTCTGATTTCACGGGCTGCATTGAGGCTCTGAATGAATTCGCTGATGTCAGTTTCGTTTGCCTGGAATTTTTTCAGGGCACTGTTTTGCAAGGCTTCCGCTTCCTTGATGGCGGCTTGCTGATAGTAGGCCAGCCTTTCTCGTTGGCGGGCAAGTTGGTTTTGCAGTTCAGTTACCTTATTTGATAGCTGGCGGCGATTGTCTTCAGCTTCCCAATTCGCAATCTGTAGGTTAATGCGTGCCTGCTTGGTACGGCTTTGCTGTGGAAAGAAGATAATAGGGAAGGATACTCCTACCATCCACGAGTTCAGTCCGGTAAGTGGAGCTATCTTCTGGCGTACATATCCGACGGATAGTTCCGGGAAGAAACGACTGCGCTCTATTTTCAGCAAATCTTTCTTTTCTTGTATCTGGGCATTAAAATAGTTCAGATGATGAGACGAAAGTATGCGACCTTCTGTTTGTATGGGCATAACAGTTAGCGACGTGTCAGTCGGTTGCAGTGGCTGATCACTGTAGCAGGCCCATGTAAACCGACGTTCGGCAAGCGTAAGTTCTTCCGATGCTTCCAACCAACGGGTATGCAAGTCGGTTGCCAGTGCCGTTATCATGTTTCGTTCGGCCAAGTCGATGTCGCCTTGCTGATAACGTTGCTCACCACTGTTTCTCAACTGTTCGGCCAATTCCTTCTGTCCACGATACATGGCATTGATATGGAAAGCATATTGGTAGAACGCCCATGCTCGTTTCACTTCTGCTGTTATTTCCTTTTTCACCATGTCTCGGTAATTTATACCTTTGTTGATTTGTGTATTAGTCAGGGCATTTTTGTAGAATGGGGTAAGCAAAGAACCGAGTGATTGTTCTACAGCCAGTTCGTTGTCGTTGCGGTTGGCACCATTCAGCTGCCCCCAAGAGTAGCTGAAAGATGTGCTTCCTCCGTCCCATACCTCTCCTCTCGAAGCCTGAGCCCTCTGTATTTCAGATTCAGCCATTTTCAGACGCGGATGATTGCTTAATGCTGTTTCGATGGCTTGTTCCAGTGTTACAGATTGTTGTGCCTGAGCTGTTGTCGTAAATAAGGCGAGAAGAACTATGGCTATCGTTGCCTTACGTATATTCAAGCGATTTCTTCTGCGCAATCTTCTGGCTGCAATGCTGTTTACCAATCGGTAGAATACGGGTATGATAATCAGTGTGAGTACGGTAGATACAATCAGACCTCCTATTACTACGGTAGCCAGCGGACGTTGTACTTCGGCACCGGCTGAAGTAGCAATAGCCATGGGTACGAAACCTAACGATGCTACTAATCCGGTCAGAAAGACAGGACGCAACAGATGTGGGCAACCTTCGGAGATAATATGGTCGGTACACAAGTGATATTTATTCCGCTTGCGGATATCATTAAAGTGATTGATCATCAGAATACCGTTGAGCACAGCTACACCGAAGAGGGCTATGAATCCTACGCCGGCCGAAATGCTGAATGGCAAACCACGCAACCATAGAGCCACGATACCTCCAATGAGCGAAAGGGGGACGGTAGAGAATACGACCAATGAATAGATGACACTGCGGAAGGCGAAGAACAACAGGAGGAGAATAAGTAACAGGGCGATGGGAATAACCACCGTCAGTGTACTGATGGCATTCTGCAGGTTTTCAAACTGACCTCCATATTCAAAATAATAGCCGGGTTTCAGTTTTACATTCTTGTCAAGCGATTCACTGATTTGGTTGACTACTTGCTGGATATCGGCATCGCGCACGTTCACACCAATTACCACACGCCGTTTCGTAGCATCACGGTTGATTTGAAGAGGACCGTTTACCAGTTCGATGCTGGCAACTTCGCTGACAGGAAGCTGAATGTTATCTTTGGTACGTACAAATAACTTGTCGATGTTCAAGTCGCTCACTTTTTCCTTGTCAAGGCGTACAACGAGATCGAAGCGTCGTTCATTCTCAAAAACAACTCCTGCCGTTTCGCCGGCATAGGCGGTACGGATGACCGTGTTCAGCTCTTCAATGTCGATGCCATATTGGGCAATCTTGGCACGGTCAAAGCGGACAAGCAGTTGTGGCAGACCCATTGCCTGTTCTACCAATACATCAGCAGCTCCCGGTACTTGCTCAACATAACGGGCGGCTTCGCGGGCTTTGTTGTATAATTCAGTCATATCTTCTCCATAAAGTTTAATTGCGATATCGGCTTTGGCACCGGTCATCAATTCATTAAAGCGAAGTTGGATGGGTTGGCTGAAGTTGAATTCTGCTCCTTGGATCGAATCAAGGCACTGCTTCATCTTTTCTACCATTTCTGCACGACTTGAGGCGGATGTCCATTCGCTGAACGGTTTCATAACAATCATGACGTCGGCATCTTCAACGGCCATCGGGTCAGTCGGCACTTCGGCAGTACCGATTTTGGCTACGACGTGTTTGATTTCGGGGAAGCGGCTTTTCAATCTTTTTTCTGCCTCAAGCGAAACCTCTATGCTTTTGCTTAATGAACTGCCTGCCGGGAGAGTCATCTGCATGGCAAAGTCGCCTTCATCCAAGGTCGGGATGAATTCTGCTCCCAGTTTTGTAAAGAGTAAAAGTGAAAGCAATAAAGCAACGAAAGAAACAGTGATGGTGCCCCATACATGAGCCAGGCAGAATCGGAGTATCCGATGATAGACCTTATTCAACCGTTCAAAGAATCGGTCGGCCAGTGTTGTTTTCACCGTTATACTGCGTTTCAGGAAAAGGGAGGCCATCATGGGTACATAAGTGATTGACAGGATCAGTGCACCTATGATACAGAATACCAATGTTTTTGCCATAGGAGTGAAGTATTTTCCTTCGATACCGGTCAGGGTCAGAATGGGGAAGAATACAATCAGGATAATGAGTACGGCAAAAGTAGCACTTCTTACTACACGTCCGGCTCCTTTCTCTACTTCGTGGTCCATCTCTTCACTGGTCAGAGTACGACCTCTCAGTTCACGGCCATAGATATGAGCCAAAATACCTTCCAGAATAACGATGGATCCGTCAACCACAATACCGAAGTCGATAGCACCCAAACTCATCAGATTGGCAGACACGTTAAAAATACGCATCAGGATAAAGGCAAAGAGCATGGCTAAAGGAATGACCGATGCGACGATCAGTCCGGCTCGAACGTTGCCCAGGAAAATAATCAGCACCACAAATACGATGATAGCTCCTTCAACCAGATTTCGAATAACGGTAGAAATATTGCGGTTAACCAGTTCCGAACGATTCAAGTAGGGTTCTACAGTAACACCTTCGGGCAACATTTGTTGCACTTTGGCTACACGTTTTTCCAGTTCTTTGGTAACGACATTGGCATTTGCACCCTTCAGCATCATGGCAATACCACCTACACATTCGCCTTCGCCGTCTTTGGTCATGGCACCGAAACGCTTGGGGGCACCGAATTGTACGCGGCCGATGTCACCGATGTGTACAGGTATTCCACCGCGGTTGGTAATTACAATCTGTTCTACGTCATGCAGATCATTGATCATGCCTTCAGAGCGGATGTAGTAGGCACGATTTACCTTTTCGATATAGCTGCCGCCTGTATTCTGGTTGTTACGACTCAGGGCTTCAAAGACTTCATCGATGGTGATATTCAGCGAATAAAGGGCATCGGGGTCAACGGCTACTTCGTATTGTTTCAGATAGCCGCCGAAGCTGTTGATTTCGACGATACCGGGGATGCCTGAGAGTTGTCTTTTAACAATCCAGTCTTGGATAGTTCGCAGTTCCATGGCATCATAGCGGTCTTCATATCCGGGTGCCACTTTGAGGACATATTGATAGATTTCCCCTAAACCGGTGGTAATAGGCATCAGTTCAGGGGTTCCCAACTCTGGAGGAATTTCTCCTGAAACCATCTGAATTTGTTCGTTGACTAACTGCCGGGCATCTAACGTCGGAACGTTTTCCTTGAAAACAACGGTTACCAGTGAAAGTCCGAAGCGGGATACAGAACGTATTTCTTCGACGTTCATCACGTTGCTCATGGCAATTTCGATGGGAAAAGTTATAAGCTGTTCCACTTCCTGGGGAGCCAGCGTGGGCGACACAGTGACAATCTGCACCTGATTGTTGGTGATGTCTGGTACGGCATCGATAGGCAGTGTCAGCATGGAATATATGCCGCCCGCCAGAAGCAGTAATGTGGTCAGGACCACGAATAACTTCTTTCGGATTGAAAAATGTACGATTTTTGCAAACATAAATGATAGATACTAAATTTATAATGATTACAAAGTTAGTGTCTTTACATTTGCTATACTGTATATGGCTGTTGAAACGTTCAAAATGGGAGTTGAAGCATCCAATTTGGGAGGTGACTTTATTGACCTTATCAGCGAGACTTGCTTCATGGTGTGTGGAATGGGACAGTCGTCGTTGAGTCGTTGTATAGGTTTGAGATAACAACATCCCCAATTGGCCCATCTGAACTGCTCGAAGGTTTAAGGGATATAAAGCTACAGGAGCAGTTTGAATAATGCCAATGGGGGACACTTGTTTAGTATGAAGGTGCAAGAGTATTAAAACAATACGCTTAATCCTACTGCATATGTATTCTTGAACGGGCTTTCATTCTTGGCCAGTAAATAGCTGAAATCCATTTGGATGTGCGATAAAAGACGGATACCGGCTCCGACTGTGGCATAACTGTTCAGGTTGCTGTACAGGTTAGTGTATGAATAACCACAGCGGACGAACAGAAAGCTGTTGTAGCTATATTCTGCTCCGGCTGATGCTCTCAGGGCTTGCTCGTCCAGACAGCGGTAGCCAATTTCGCCTCCTACGTTCACCTGATGCTTTTCAGCAACCGGTTTGTTCCACAGAATGCCTGCAGCTATTATGCCGGGTAACTTGTAGTCTCCTTCGTCAGAGACAACTCCTCCCCATCCGGTAGCTTTTAGTGCGACGTCCAGAAAGGAGGCATCCGCATCGAGTTGAAGGCGATAGGTCGTACTTAAGTCAATACCTATGGCATTGGCAGATCCATCGTATCCCGGATTCCAGTGGGCATAGTTGACAACGGCGGAAATACCCCATGAAGAAGACAGGCGGCGTGCATAGCCGGCATGGACAGACATGTACTGGGGTTTTAGCCGGTCACCGGTAATGTTGCCTTCGTTGTCGGTGGGATACAGATTGTTCCCCCCTGGAGCATAGTAGCCAATGCCCAACAAAAGTTTGTTATCTGCATCCAGCGAATAGTAGGCTGCAGCATTGATGAGCAGGTTGTTCCGTTCCATATTGTTGGTTGAATTCTTGGCCCAGGGGCTGTACATGACTCCAGCTTCTACTTTTCGATCGGAGTAGGCAGTGGACGATGCATTTTCGTAGATGGAAAATGCGTTGGGTGCGCTGACGGCAGTGATGCCGCCCATGCCAATGCTGCGGGTACTCTTGTATAATTCAGAAGTAGAAAATATGCCTTGAGCGTTGAGCAGAGAGGTACAAAGCAGACCGCCGGCCAAGCTGATGGTATGGATAAGATTTCTCATGTTCTGATGATTTTATTTCTTAATGAAGTTGCCTTTATAAAGGTTTCCTTGATGTTTGATTTCAATAATATAGCTACCCGCATTCAGGGAAGACACGTTCAGGCTTGTGGCTTTGTCGGTCGCAAACTCTGTTTGAGTTTCCCAAACGAGGGAACCTGTTGCGCTGAATATCCTGATTTGAGCACTTCCTGTGACGTTGGCATTGATGCGTATGTTCAGTATGTCACTTACGGGATTAGGATAGAGTGTGAGCGCAGTTGCTGGGTCGATTGGTCCGACTGTAACCTTGAACGAGGTTTCTACAGATTCGCCGGCGATATCTTTGGCCTGCACATTGACGGTGGACTGTCCGTTTTGTTTGGATTTCAGTGTCAGTATTCCGTCTTTGATTGTGGCAGTGGCTGCAACTCCACTGGTGGTGCATAGGTATTGCAGGGGCTCTTCGTTGGCGTCAGTGAAGTAACTGTCGAGGTTCACTGTAGCTGTTTGTCCCGAACTTGGTATGGTGACATCGGGCTGTTTGCTGTTGAGTACGGGAGCTACATTGGCCACTACCGTGAACGGTATCTTAAGTTCTGTCTGTGCTCCACGTTGGTCGGTTGCCACAAGCGATATGACGGAACTTCCTACATAGCCTTTCGAACGGTCATAGGTCAGTGTCACTCTTGTTCCCTGACGTTTTAAGCTCCAGGTACCGGTAGCGTCGTTCAGGGCTACTTCCCACTCCTCGTCATCTTCATCTGTCACGTTGAACGTAAGAGTGTAGTCCTGCCAGTATTGTATCTTTATTTCGGCTGGCAGACTCGTTTCGGGGGTGATGACGGGCGGAATATTAGGTTCGGGTAGGGTAGCGAATGTACCTCCATTGGTGATGGAAGACACTTGGCGCCATTTGTCTATACCTATGATACCTACATAATAATCCAGATCGGAAGGTACGGGGAAGGTGGTCCACGTCACTTCATCTCCAACTTTAAGACCTGTTGTATTAATTAGGCTGGGACCTAAATATTCCACGTCAGCTATATCGCCTCGGTTGTTATACTCGATTGGCTTTAATCCTATATAGGCTTTGTACAGAGGAAGCGGATTTCCTTCGCAGTCGGCAGTTACTTTCCATTTCAAAGTCAGTGTAGTGGAAGTAGCTTCTACCAGTTGTATTTCGCCTACGGCTTCAGGAGCAGTATGGGTGGGTGGTACGCCTCCTGTCAGAATGTCCACATTGTCCAGTGCTTTCGAAGCATCTATCAGGCCTACGCCCATAAGGCTTTTATAGTCGGCCATGTCAAGGCGAAATACGTACCCTGTCAGGCTGCTGTTGTCCGATTTTGTACCGTTGAAGTATTCGTCAATCGGATTGGTAGCTTCCAGTATGATGTCTTTCAATTCAGTGGCAGTAAGAATGCGTCCTTGCTGATAGGCGTATGATGCAGCCAGTGCAGCTACTCCTGATACGTGAGGACAGGCCATGGAGGTACCCGACATGAAGGCTAATACATAGTCTTCGGCAGATTCTCCAATGCAGGTGCTGATGATGCCGCTGTAGCCCCGGTCGTCAGGCATGAAGGTCATGTCGCCTCCGGGGGCAGACAGTTTCACCCAGTTGCCATGTCCGGTGCTGTATGAGGGATTGTAGTCGGCAGCGATGTTGGCTACACTGATAAAATCGGGATAGGCTGCAGGCCAGAATGGATTTTTTCCGTAGATGTGTCCATAGTTGCCGGCTGCAAAGACAACCAGTCCTCCGTCCAATGGTCCGGTTACGTTGCCTTTTTCATCTTTTCCTGCATAGTCGATGAAGTATTGATACGCTTCGCGTTCAGCCGAGATGCTTTCGTTAGTATCGCTCAACCAATCTACGTATCCACTATAACCCCAGCTGTTCTGGCAAATGACGGCACCGTTGTCCGTAGCATACTTCACGGCTTCGGATACGGCAAAGGGATTGCTTGAATAGCTGGATGAGATGCAGCAGGTCATGATACGTACTCCTTCGCCTTTATCACCTCCTCCGGCTATGCCGGCAACACCCATGTTGTTGTTGCGAACGGCAGCGATGGTGCCGGCTACATGAGTGCCGTGAGAACCGACCGGTATGTCAGGGTCGTCACTTGTGAAGTTCATTCCGTGTATATCGTCTATGTAGCCGTTTCCGTCATCATCAACGCCCGGCTCTCCGTTCAATTCGGCTTCGTTGATCCACATGTTTGCGGCCAGATCGGGGTGTTTGGCCTGTACTCCTTCGTCGAGGACGGCTACGATCACGTGAGGATCGCCGGTACAACGTTTCCATGCATCGGCAATATTGATGTCGGCACCGGCTTTTGCACCTTCTACCAACGTGCCATCGTTGCGGAGTGACCATTGCAGGTCAATATATGTGTCGTTGGCTATTGGGGTTTCGCTGTTATCGGTGCGGGTTACCGGTTTTGCATTCTCGCGCAGGATGACTTTCTTATCTCCGTCGTTTACGACGAGTGGAAGTGCGAACTGTACGACAGACAGTTCTGTGATGTTCTTCAATTTATTCTCAATATCTTTGGGAGAGATGGAAGAGTCGAACGTGATCTTGTACCAGCGGTGCAAACCTGCGCGTCGGGTACGTTCTTCAAATTTGGTTACGGGGAAAAGGCGTTCGATGCCTGTACCTCCTACTTCATCCAAAAAATTATCAAAGCGACTGATGCCTGACCGTGTGGCTACACACATGCCCGGATTGGCATTCAGGGTATTTTCTACTTCGTCGATGGCGTCGTCCTGGAATTTTACGAGAATGACGTTGGACAGTGCTTCGGGTGAGGAGTTGATTATTCCCGGTCCTTCTTTCTGTGCGGACGAGGTTGAGAGGACGGATATGGAATTATCGTCCACACAGGCTGTCAGAAGAAAGAGACAGCAGGCTGTGGTTGCTACTTTAAGATTCATACGCTTGGTGTTTGAATATTCATGCGGGCCGGTAACTGTTTTTGCAATTACCGGTCCGCAAGGACTACAATTCGCTTATTGTTGGGCGGTAAATGGTGTCATTTCGCCTTCGTATTCGATACTGATTTTATTTTCGTTATCGTCGAGTACATCAATAATGATAGAGTACTTATCGTCGGGCAATTGTTTCACTGATATCGTTCCACTCTTCATGGGTGCAAACTTAACGCCGTCTTCTGTGTTTTGTTCCCAATAACTGCCGCTGTTGCCCATGAAGGCGTCGTATGTTCCTTCCAAGGCTGTGAATGGATCAGCTGTCACGAATTGACTGGGGGCTATTTGATAGTCGCCTTCCGGCAGTTTGTCGCTTCCTTCATTGCTGGGTGCGAACAGGCGGAACGGTACTCGGTGGCCATAGCCCTGCAGTTGTCCGTTGGGGAGTACTTCTACGTTTTTGTCTATCAATTCGAGGTCCCAGGCAGTGATTCCTTCGCAGAAGGTGAAGATGTTGGTCATCAGCATAGTCCCGAATGTGCCTTTATCGAGGATAAGGTCATCGGTCAGGTCGGTGTAATAAGGAGGTGTACCCAGATTGCTCATTTTCAATTCGCCACTGAATTCATATACCAGCAGTGTACCATCTTTCTGTGTGACTTCGATATATAATTCGTAGTTGGATTCTCCATTGTATTTCACTTCAACTTTACCACCGGTAATTTCGGTGTATTTGGTTGTGGTCATCCCATCTTCTACGACGTGATCTTCAAGACGTGAGCCTTCCGGCCAGGGATTGCCCAGCAGGTATTCTCCGATACCCATTGTCATCGGTTGCAGTTCGGTTAGGCTGCTTGCCGTATAGGTACCCGGGGTAATGGCAGGATTAAAGAAGTCGTCCGAATGTTCGGTGAACAGTTCCAGGTTGATGGACCGTCCCTGTGAGAGTCTGCCAGACCAGTATCCACCCTTCCCGAAGGGGTTCCATTCAAACTCCAAGTCGCTGCATTCTTCTGTGTACAGCTGTATATTGAACCAGTCGCATCCGTTTGTCGAATATAGGAAATTGGGGGTGTAATAAGTAATCAGTCCTTCGGCTTTCAGCTTGATGGCTTCCGGTTTGGGCTCTTCTCCGGCTTCCTGCTTTACTTCAATGTAGATGTCGTCCACATTGCTTTCGGAATTGGTCGGGGTGATGATGATGCGACTGTTGCGTTCGGCGGTCTGGTTGTTGTCTGCCACCGTGACGGTCACCTGCTGCTCATCGAATTCTACGGTTAACCAGTTGGCGGACATGTCCTCTTTCGTGGCCGACCATGTTACATTTTCACTTTCCACCGTGATAGTCTTAGCTTCATTCCCTGTAGCGGCAAAGGCCAGAGAGGTGGGGTTTGCTTTTAACGAGTATGTCAGCGACGGTTGATCATCCTCGTTGCTGCATGCTGTAAAAATCATGGCTACGAGAGCCATGGTCAGAAATAATACATTCTTTTTCATGATAGTTTTATTTTTATGTTTCGGTCACGAAAATAATGACTAATCATGAACGGTGTATGGCAACCCCCTATCCATATTCTACAAATTGTAGGATATGGATAAATTAGTCGCCACAGGTGCTATCCGGCTTGTTTCTGGCGTATTTCTTCGCGCCATTTTTGTGGGGTTTTACCTGTGGTGGCCTGGAATAGCTTATAGAAAGTGGTGGGCGATTTGAATCCTACATCGGCCAGGATTGCTTTCAGGGGGCTGTCGTTTTGGGTGTCGGACAGTAGTTCGATGGCTTCCTGAATGCGATATGAATTGATGTAGTAGATGAACGACAGGCCGGTCTGCTGCTTGATGGCAGCCGAGAGGTAAGTGCGGTTGGTGTTGATGAGTTCGGCAGCCTTTTCCACAGTCAGTCCTGCTTCGCGGTAGATGTGTTCTTCTTTCATCTTTTTATCGATGTGCCTGAACAGGGTATTGGAGTTGTCCGTCTCTTGTGGTGGTGCGGAGTCCGATGGTGAGGATTTCAGCGCGGCCTGTTCTGTCTGCTTTTGTTCGGACAGCGTATCCGAGTAGAGTTTGAACAAGGTGATATAGGACGCCCGTTTTTGCAGATAGAGGATGGTGAGGAAGACGGAGACGGCTACCAGCAGGATGGCTATTGACAGGATGACGATGAACTGCTTGTTCTGCTGTGCAAGTTTTTGTTCATTGCTGGCTATGATTTTCTCCTTGACGGCTGTCTCGTACTTGATTCTTAGTTCGGTGATTTCTTTTTTCTGTCGTTTGCGCGTTACGCTGTCTGTTTCCTGAATGTATTTGTCCATGTAGTCGATGGCTTCGGCATATCTTTTTTGCTGGCGGTAGAGTTTGTACAGGCCGGCATAGAAGTCTTTCCGGTTCCAGTGTGTGTTGGCAGAGTCGGCCAGCGACAGCCCTTTCAGGTAGAGTTTCTCGGCGAGGGTTTCATGGTGTGTGTCGCAGAGGAATTGGGCGTAGGACAGATATACCAATAGGGTAGAGGATGATACTTTATGGTCAGACTGCTCAAGGGCTTTTTCGAAGTAGTGTTGGGCTTGGTCGTCTGATCCGATTTCATGGAATATTTTGGCATAGTCGGCATAGGTGGTTGATGCGTCCATGTATCCTTTGGGCATGTTGGCAATGGCGGTTTCGATGTATTGTTTGGCTTTGGCGTTGTCCCCCAGGTAGTCGAATCGCCAGGCGCATATCTGGGCGGCGTTGAATATCAGTTTGCCGTCTTTCAGTTTCAATGCTTTGTTGTACAGCTCTTCGGCGCCTTCGTAGGCAAAGCTTTCCTGCAACATGGTGTTGAGGATTGCATAGTTTAAACCGAAAATCACGCTTTGCCTGATGTCTCCACGTTGCTCGGCTAAGTTCAGGGCTTCGGTGACATAAGTCAGTGCCTGCTGGTAGTCGATGTGGGCATAGACGTAGTACATGAGCATGGCGTTGGAGTAGGTATAGAATCCCTCGGTGTAGTACTCCGATTTTCTTTCATCGGGTGGTATGTTGGGGATGATGGTGGTAGCTTTGCTCAGGTATTCCATTGCTTTTTCCGGCCAGTCGGTCTTGATGTAACTTTGGGCTGCTTGTGCCAGGCAGAACAGCTGCAAGGAAGGGTTCTTGCGGGTGGACGGGGCTCGCAGTATTTCGTTGGAATAGTCGATGATGCCTTGAAAGTCGGCTACTTGCGACAGGTCGTTCATGGTTTTCAGTATTTTGTCCTATGCTTGCAGCAGGGGGGAGCAGCAGAATAAAAGCATGAACAGGATGGTGCAGAAATGCGTATGGGGTCTGCTTGCAACGTAAGTCTTCATTGCGGTTTCGGGTTTAGGGGTGAAAGATGAAGAAAGGTGTTTCTTTAGGGGGAATACTTCCCGATGTTTTTCCCGTCAGGTTTCTTACTTCAGGCGGATATGGCCCTGATGGAGTTGGATGACTATATTATAATAGGTATAAATGTCGGTATGTAGCAAGAATTGTTTCATGATTCCTATTGTTGGTGATGATTAGTTGGGGCAAAAATACGGATAATATTGCTATTTTTTGGACTGGTATTGGAAAAATATGCTCTTTTTTATCAGGAAATGGTGTCATTTGGTTTTTCAGGCCTTTGTTTGTGCAGGTGTGGTTGCTTTGCGGCGCCGGTGGGTTGGGGCAACGGGTGTTGCTGCCCGGCGGATATAAACAAAGCCCACAAGTCGTTGAACTTGTGGGCTTTATCGCTTTCGGATTCTTTGTTTATTGCGAACCGAAGCGGTGCGTACGGGACTCGAACCCGTGACCCCATGCGTGACAGGCATGTATTCTA
>CABROZ010000053.1 GCA_902472795.1 uncultured Bacteroides sp.
GTGAGCCACACTTGCACGGCTCACGAGCAACACTTGTGTGGAACAAACGCATCATTCTCAATCCTGTAACACACTGAATATCAGACGGATGAAAATCTCACAAAAGGACCGTTTCCCGAATAAAAAAATGTCCGCAGACCACCTTCGAAGAAAGCGGCTGCGGACGGGGGAGAATAAAGAAAAATCAGAGAAATCGTTATCGGTACGGTCTGTCGGAAACGAACAATGTTTACATCAGATAGCGCACCATCTCGCAAGCGGCCAGCAGGAAAGCCCCGACTCCGAAGTTGGAAGTGGACTTGGCATCGACCACCTGGCCGGGTATGGCTTTCTCGCCAATGGGCTGCACATAGCCCACACTGCCATCGGGCTGCAAGGCCACGGTGGACAGATAGTGCCAGGACTTCATCACCACCGGTTCGTAAGTAGCCTTGTCGAGCAGGCCGTTGTTCATGCCCCACAGCAAGCCGTAGGTGAAGAATGCCGTTCCGCTGGTTTCGGGACCCGGCGCATGTTCGGGGTCGAGCATGCTGCGCGTCCAGTAACCCTCGGGTTGCTGGCAGGCAGCCACGGCCTTGGCCATGGTCCGGAAACGGTCGATGTACTCCTGACGGTAGCGGTCGGTTTCGGGCAGGTCCTTCAGCACCTTGGCCAGTGCGGCAAGCACCCAGCCGTCGCCACGCGCCCAGAAGTCTTTCTTGCCGTTCAGGCTCTTGTGTTGCGGAAAGACGTATTTGCCGTCGCGATAGTACAGGCCGGCTTCGGCATCGTACATGATGCTGTTGGCGTACTCCCAGTATTCGTGCAGTTTTTCCAGATAAAGGGGATTACCGGTCACCTTGTACAACTTGGTCATCACGGGCATCACCATGTACAGGCCGTCGGCCCACCACCAGTAGTCGTTCTTGTCGGTACTCATCTCGTACTCCATCACCTCGCGGGCGCGGGCTATCTTATAGTCGGCCGGATCCACGTTGTACAGGTCAACGTAGGTCTGGAAACAGATCTGGTAGTCGCCGAAGAGGACATAGTCGTCGCTCTCGCCGTAGCTGTACTTCCACTGCGACTTGTCGTCGCTCTTGGCTCCCTTCCACTCGTTATGCTTGGCCCAGGCTTCGGAATAGTCGTAATAATCGCCGTTGCCGGTCAGGAAGAAGGCTTCCATGTTGCCAGTGTGATAGGCGGCGTTGTCCCAGAAAGCTCGCCCGTGCTGCGGATGCGTCTCCTGCCAGTGACGGTTGACCTTGTCAATCATCTTAATCACCTCGTCCGCCTTCGGGCGCTGCGCCAGACACGACGTGCCAGACAGGCCGAGGGTCAGGGCCAGTAATGCAAAAATCAGTTTCTTCATAATGTCTGTATGTCTTTGAGTTGTTTTGAATTCAAGTTAAACGGATGCCGGGTCAGTGTGCCACTTCCAGCACGTAAACCGGCTGCGGAGCAAAATCGACCGTCCGTTCGCCGTCGCCCTGGCGCGTATGCTGCACAAAGAGGTGCAGACGGCGATGTTTCTTCCACAATTCGGTGTCGTGCGAGGGTTCCCAGGCATCTACCGGGAAATCGGTCAGGTCGGTAAACTGCCACTTGCCGTTGGCCACATCAGCGGTATGGGCCACGGTCACCTTGCTGCCCCGCTCTTCGTCGCGGAAGATGTAGTAGATCTCGCCATCATCCACCACGATGCGCGGACGGGCAATGGGAATCATCTTCGTGCCTCCGCCCTTAAGGGAGAAGGGCGTGGTTCGCTCGCCTACCTGACGGCTGTGCCACTCCAGTCCGTCGTGCCACACGATGCGATACTGGGGCACGTCGCTGTCGGGGTCGCGCCAGTACGTAGCGATGTACGGATTGCCTCCTGCGTCGGCACTCATGCTGGTCTGGTTGATCAGTTCGGCATGCTGCGGAATGCGACAGGCATATTCGGCATTGCCCAACCGGATGGGCAGGTCGTACTTCCGCCCGTTGGCCTTGTACCAGGTGACGCCATTGTCGTACGATCGGGCATAGCAGAGGTCGTGATTGGTCTCCACGTGCCACGTTTCGCGCCATACCCACGACAAGTGGATGGTGCCCTGCTCGTCCACGTAGAGCTGCCAGTAAGCGTTGCGTTTGTCCTCACCGTCAATCAGCACGTCCTGCACCCGATGCCACCGGCCGGTCTTCACGTCGTAGCGGTTCAGCACCAGATTGCCCCGTCCCGACGAACCGGAACGGTAAGCGAACAGCAAGTCGCCGCCCGACAGCAGGTAGAACTCGGGATAAGTCACGTTGCCTTCATCGATACCGGTCATCGGCTCCTTCTCGCCCAGCTCGAGAGAGTATGGCGCCACACTGCGGCAATAGTTCAGCGGATGACCGTGATGGTCGAAAGCTACGTGCAAGTAACCCTTTCCATCGACCATGATGCTGATGACGTTGTGAGCATCCTTCACATTGCCCTTGTATTGCGAGCGGCGCAGTGTCCACTGATCGGTACCCAGCTTACGTTTGCCCAACGTCAGGAAACCGTCGGCATCGTAGTAGGCAATGTACTGCTCGTCGCCGGCAGTCACCAGCGAATTGTTGCGGAACACCGCCGTATTGACCGAAGTCTGACTGTAGCCCTCGCCCACCTTCACCAACCGAGCTACAGGCCCGGCCTCCTGCGCCCTTGTCCAAAGGGGCAGGCAGGCCAATGCCAGCAGCAGGCACGCATTTCGAATAATTTTCATATCAGAAATGAACGTCATTAACAGAGTATCCGGTATTTTTATTCATAGTAAGCATGATCCTTCGGAAAGTCTTCGCCCTCCCAGGCCTTTTTGCTGGTCCAGCTTTGCGGAGCGTCGGTCCAGAAAGGATGGTCGGCGGGCAGTCCCAGCGGAAGGAAGGCCAGCGAAGCCATGTAAAGGCTGCCGTTGTTGGTGTACCAGTCGGAAATATTGGGTTGCGAACCGTTGAAGCCGAGTGTCAGGAATCCCTTCTCGTTGTAGTTGCGGTTGTCGCTGAACATGCGCTTGATGACGGCCGTCATGGCAGCACGCACCTGCCCGTTCGACAGTTCCTTCGGCAACCATCCGCGCCATGCCAGCAGGGCAAGCGGCTGAAGCGTACCGGTGCGGTAAGTGATGGAACGGCCATACACGGGGAAGGTACCTTCGGGCGAAATGAGTCGTTCCAGAATCATGCCGTAACGCTGCATACGTTTCTGCGCACGCAGGAAGTTGCAGTCGGGCGCATTCCAGATGTTATGTTTTCCGCCGTTGGTGAACACTTCCAGGCATTCAACGTACATGGGATGCAGCACGAAGCTGTTGTAGTAGTCGAAAGCGAAATCGGGACCGTCGCTGTAGAAACCGTCACCCACATACCACTCTTCGACCTTACGCAGCGAAGAGACAATGCGATAAGTGTCGCAAGGTGCACCGGCCTTACGCAAGAAGCACTCTACCGTCGATGAAAACAGCAGCCAGTTGGTATAAGGCGGATCGACACGACGCAGCTGGGTGAACTCTTCGATGTAGCGTTGCTTGGTCAGGCTGTCGAGCGGCATCCACAGAGCATCGTAGGCGCGCAAAAAACTTTCGGCCACGTAAGCGGCATCGACCAGCGTCTGGCCTTCCTGACGCCACAACAGGTAGTCCTTGCCTTGCGGATCGACAGCCTGGGCATAACTCTTCAGTGCCCACTCGCGCAGTTGCTTGCGCTGCTTGCCTTCAGCCGTATCGTCGTCGGGCAGCGAAAGCCACGGCGCCAATCCGGACATCAAGCGGCCGAAGCATTCCATATAAGTCACTTTCTTATTGCGTCCGTCCCAGGTGGGGCTGAGCTCTACCAGCATGTTTTCCTGCAGGTGGCCTTCGCTCATGTTGCTCAGGACGGGAGCCGCCATGCGATAGAGGACATCGCACCACAGTTCGCGGTCGGTCATTACTTTCTCAGTCTTCTTCTTTGCCGAAACAAGCTGTGCCGGCAACAACAAAGCTACTACTAAGAGCAGCCATACGCTTCTTCTTGTCTTCATGATATTCTGTATAATGGTTTATAAATAACATTGATCGAACTCCTTGCTCCAGGGCGGATTCAGTCCTGATGCCAATGCCCCTGTCCATGCGCCGCACACGAAAGATGACAGCAACACTTCCCTGACTCGGCATCGTAACGACAGATTCACACCGTCTGCCCGCGTTATGGTTGCAAATATACAGCATTCAGCGGATAAGCTCTATCATAAATAAGCCAAAAAAGGGCAGGAATCAATCAAAAGAGAAAAGATATCCCGTATTATCCACTCCCATGACAGGAAAAAATAATACGGGATATGAGGATCATCAAACGCCGGGGTTATTCAACCTTCTGATATACCCGTACGTAGTCGATATGATATTCAAGCGGGAACTGAGACACATCGGGTGTACCTCCGTTACCTCCCAAAGCAAGATTCAGGAAGATTTGCTGACCGAAGTTCTCGCCGCTATTACCACTGTCGCTGAACGGATTACGCCACGAGCCTCTCCACCAGTCGTTCAAACCGCCACTGCCATTGGTCGTCTTGCTCAATTCGATTTCATTCAGCAGTTCATCATCCAGATACAGACGGATGCTCGTTTCGTCCCAATCCATCCGCCAGATGTGGTACTTCTTGGTCCACTCCGAATCCTTGCTTTCGAATTCAGTCAAAGGACGGTTGTAGGAATCCCATGTGGCACTCCAACGTGTATCGCTACCCCAGCAAGCATTGGCATGAATACTTGGCTTGCCGTTAACGAGGTAGTACTCCAGCAAGTCAATCTCGCCACCCAGCGGCCATTCCCAGCACCAGGAATCATCGCTGGTTCCGGTAGTCCAGATAGCAGGCCATGCACCTGTTGCAGTAGGAATCTTGGCGCGTACAATCATCGTGCCGTAGCGGAAACGATAACTGGATACGATGCTGCTCGAAGTATATTCGGCATATTCACGGTTCTGCTTCCAGTCGCTGCTTCCTTCCACATAGTTCGGGTTCTTCACGCGCTCGGTTTTTCCCGTAATGACCAGCGTACCGTCACCGGCCATTTCGGCGTTGCGGTCGCAATACCACTGCAACTCCTGATTACGCTGGAAACCTTCTTCAAATCTCCACACAGCACCGTCGGGAGCTCCTGTTCCGTTGAACTCGTCGTGGAACATCAGCTTCATGTTCTCGTTCAACATGTGTCCGTCGGGAACGCCCTCTACATCGGGAACATAAGATTCCTCATCCAGATAAGTGACATTGAAGATGAACATCATCGTACTCGTCTTGCCGTTGATGGCGTACGAAGTGGAGTTTTGAATGCGCAACGGAAGTACGTAGCACTTATTCACTTTGGCCGACTGAGTCAGATCAATCAGTCCCTGAGACTTCACCGTCAGCTGTACAGGATCGGACAGGGTACTTCCCGTCCGCAAAGTCATGGTATTGGCAGAAAGCGTATAGCAATCGGCAGGCAACAGTTCGGCATTTGCATATACATCGTACAAGGAAGAAGTACCTGCCATGCTTATGGCCTTATTCAGAGAATCTTCTGCCACCACTATCGAAACAGTAGCATCCTGCTCAGCCTGTTTATTTTGATAAAGTGACAAATTCAGCTGATAAGTGAAATCGGCTGCATCTTCTACATCACCCGGACCAGCCTTACGCAAAGCCGTCACCAGGTTGCACTCTTTCTGATTCATAATCTCCGTGGCCTGCTTGATGTTCAGCAGGTTCAGGTCCAAATTGCCTTTGTATGTCAGATCTATGCCATCATCACAAGACTGAAACGACATAGTGCAGGCAGCCAAACAGCAGACTGCCATGCTTATCAGTTTATTTTTCATATACTTTCATTGTTTTATAAGTTAATCCAAAGGTGCTGTTTCCGGGTCATATACCTCTACTTCCACATCGTAGAAGGAGAATTCGGACATATGGAAATAGTTGGCGTTAGCCGAAGCCGAGGTCACCAGGAAACGGAAATGCTTGAATTTCTTTCCTGGAATAACAAAGTCTGAAACATATTCCGTCACACTTTTGGCGGGCAGCCCGCTTAAGGAAGCCACCGTTTCCCACTCCGTGCCGTCCTGGCTGATCTGCAAGTCAGCAGCTGTCGGGAAACCATCCGAGTTGCCTACATTACGCGTTGTATATTGAATGGCAAAGTTCTCGTGTTCCTCGTTAAAGTCAATCTGAATGTATTGAGGCAGAGGCACCTGAGGACTGCTCCAACGGGTATGGAAGAATGTGTTGGTATTATTGTCAATCAAGTTGGCAATAGGACCTTCCGTCGGTTCCTGGTTATCCGTACTCAGCTGATCGGCAGTGAGCGTCACTTTGGTACGTTTCGTTTCGGACAGAGTAATGGGAGCCGCTCCGGAGACAGCTTTCACTTCCGTCACTGCACTACCTACATTGGCAGCATTGAATGTCTGGAAAGCAAACGTATAATCACCGAAACGGGCAAGTGTATTGTCTATCAACAGTTCGCCGGTATATTTAGAAGCCAGTAAAGTGACATCTTCCTTGGACAGATAGTCGTAATAATATACTTTCAGGTACTCAAATCCCGGATCCTCGGTGACCGTCCAATACAGGCGAATCTGTCCAGGCAACGATTCATAATGTATAGTTGTAGGCTCGATGGCGGTGGGAGCCTTGACTTCTCCCACCGTTTCGAAAGTCTCTAACTTGTCATCGCAACCACTCATGCCCATCAGCAAACCGGCTGCCAAAAACAAATATTTGAATTTCATAATCTGAATCTTTTTAATTTAATCGAATTATAATAGTAAACTCGCCATTACCAGCCTTCATTCTGAGTGAGGTTCGGATTCTTGCGTATTTCCGAATCAGGTATCGGGTAGAAATACATCTTGTCATCCCATACCAGATTCTTCGTAGTACGGCCATACGACAACGAACCGTCAGCCTCCTTGGTAATCACCAGACGATCGATGCTGGTAAATCCACCTTCCTTCCAGCGGCGTACATCCCAAAAACGATGTCCTTCAAAGGCCAGTTCCACCATACGTTCTTTCTTATAGACCGTCCAGAAATAATCATTGTCCATTCCTTCGGGCAGAGCAGGCATCTTCACATCCGAACGGTTACGTACCTGATTGATAGCCTCACGGGCACTCATGGTCAGTTCGTCATTAGCCTGATCGGGTGAATCGAAGTATTTGAATGCAGCTTCGGCATAATTCATCAGGAATTCACCCAAGCGGAAGGTAACCCAGCTGTGTGTCTTACCACCACTGCCGGTGCTGGCACTGATGTCCGTCGAACCATCCACATACTTCTTCACGTAATAACTGGTAGTAGTAGCGTAAGGCAGCGGAGCACCGTCGCGACCGCCTACAAAGGTTTCCAGTTCCATCGTATTGGTATTGGGCCATTTCTCACCATTACGAGCGATGGTCATACCGAAGCGCGGATCAAGATCGGCATACGGATCAAGGCCTGCACGAACAGCCTGTTCCACCGTCAGATAGCTACCGTCAGTACGCTGGTAAGCATCCACCAGAGTCTGTGTGGGGCAGTTACCCGAATTGGCATTTTCCATACTGATGGGGAAGTTTGTTGTTTCGGGCTCGGTAGTGCTGCCTACACGACGCACAAAAATCATTTCGGAAGCTTTCCAATTGTTCTCGCCCCATATATCGGTATATTTACCCAGCTTGATACCATTTTCGTTGCAGTAATTAATGACATCAAGATTAGCCTTGGCTGCCTGACGATAAAGTTCCTTGTCTTGAGTAGGATTGAACAGCTTGCTGGCACGATAAAGTAAGGTACGGGCTTTCAGCGCCAATGCCATACCACGGTTCACACGTCCGGTTTCCGGATTGTCAGAATTACCGGCTGCGTCATTATCCAATTTACTGTAATCCACCGGAAGTTCAGGAGCTACAGCATCGCACTCTTTTACTATAAAATCGAATACATCAGCTGCCGGCGTACGTGTTATACTATTGGCTTCAGCTTCTGTCAAGACCTCTGTAGTAAAAGGCACATCGCCATAAGCACGTACAAGCAAGAAATAGTAGTAAGCACGTAACAGCCGAACCTCATACTGGTAACGGTTGTATCGATTCATCTGAGACTGATAATCTTCATCGTAACGGTGATCGATAAAATCTAAATCGACAGCGTTCTTCAAGAAGTAATTAGCTTCGCGAATAGGAGCATAATAACCGAACCAGGAATAAGGATTCAGTGCACTCCAGTTTCCGTTGGTATAGTCGAATACCGACGAATAAGTAATGGCCATCTCAGCCTCGTCGCAAGCCGAAGCACGCGAGCCACTGCCCAGCAAGTCATAGTCCAAAGAAGCGTAGATGTTGTTCACAAAACCGGCCGTACGACCAAAATCGGTGAACACATAGTCCGGACCGTATGTCTGATATTCATGATAGTCCATCTTGTCGGCACAGCCCGTCAAAGCAGCAGCAAAAGCCACAAGAAGACATGTTTTCTTTAATTTCATATTCATAACGTCTGTTGGTTAGTAAAATTAAATACCTACTGAAAGTCCTACGTGAATAGAACGGGTTGCAGGATAAACATTGCCAATGGCCTCAGGATCGGTGATGTCAATGTGGTCGATGCTAAACAAGTCTGTACCTCTGACATATACCTTGGCATTACGCAACTTGATTCTTTCAATCCAAGCTGTCGGCAGTTTGTAATATACTTCGCAGTTACGCAACTTCAAGAAAGAACGGTCTTCCAACCATACAGAACTGTTCTGCAAGTTGTTATCTACTTCTTCTGTAGTCAGACGCGGGAAACGGGCCGAAGGATTCTCGGGAGTCCAACGGTTCTCGTATGCGTACTGAGAGATAGAAGTATTGTTAACCAAAGGACGATAGACGCTTGAAGTTAACCAAGCGCTGTAGTTGGCAACCCCCTGGAAGTAAGCGTTGAAACCGAAGCCTTTCCATTCCAGTCCCAGATTGAAGCCGTAGTAAATTTCAGGCCAGGCCGTACTGTAACCCATAGGTATCATATCGTTAGAGTTAACTACACCATCGTTGTTCACATCCTTATATTTCAGGTCGCCCGGTTTCACAGGACCGAACTGTTGGGGAACGCTGTTATCAATATCGGCCTGATCGACAAAATGACCAATGGCCTGCAAGCCCCATACCTGACCGATAGGACGGCCCACAGCACTCAGATATTCGTAGGGTTTCGGTTCTTCCAGATTCTCAATAATTTTACTACGATTGAACGAATATGTACCACCTAAACGGAGCTTGAAATCGCCAATCTGCTTGCTATAATCCAAGCCCAATTCTGTACCCCAACTATCTACAATACCAGCATTGACATACGGGCTGCTGATACCTAACACACTGGAATTTCGTCCACCGGCATCAACCCAGATATCGGAACGACGTTCGTAGAAACCGTCAATACTGAAGTTCAGACCTTTCAGTAACGATACATCCAAACCTACATTATATTTATAAGCCTTTTCCAGAACTCCGTTAAGCGAAGCCAGACGGGCTTCTGCCCAACCGCCGTCACCGTTGCCGAAGTTATTACCTCCTACAACAGGATACGTACTACCTCCACCCATCAAATCTTTATGCCAATATCCATCATAAGGTGTATTGTCTGTGTTGATGATGCCGAACGAAGCACGCAACTTCATGAAATCAATGATATTCTGATTCTTCATAAAGTCTTCATTGCTGATGACCCATGACAAGCCCACGGTAGGAGCCGGTTTCCAGCGACTGTTCGGATCGAGTTTGTTCGAAGCCGAGAACATCAACGTAAAATCGGCAAAATAGCGGTTGTCGTAACCATAGTGTGTGTACCAACCGGCACTCTGAGTATATAAAGGCACGTTAGTAGCCTCATTGAATTTATAAGTATAGAGCAACATCGTATAGATATCGTGCAGACCAAAACTACGATTCCAGTCCACATTCATCTGATAGTTGAACGAACGATACTGCCAGTCAAGCTTGGAAGAGCCATTGGAACTGCTCACCGAACCTCCCGTTACATTGGAAAACTCTGAGGGTTCACCATTCTCCCAAGCAGTTACAGTTGTCATTCCCCAACGATCGCTACGACGGAAATCTTCCCAGAACGAAGACAAAGCATCGTAACCGATACGCACCGATGCCCCCAATCCTTCGGTAATGGAAGACAAGTCCTGGCGCAGATTCATGTCAGCATACAGTGCGCGAGTATTGCCACGAGAATATCCGTGTCCTTGAGCCAGATAAACTGGATTATAGTCGCCGCTCCACGTGTTGTTACCACCCCACAAACCGTTTTCGGTCTTTACAGGGAAAGCAGCAGAAGGCACGGTATAAAGCTTGCCGATTAGATCATCGCCCGATGAACTGGGACGGCTGAACTCACTCAAAACACCTGAGATGTTGGTCTGCAAACGAGTTGTCGGAGTCAGGTCGATATCCAGATTCGAACGGAAGTTGAAACGCGAATACTTATCCTGTGTAGAAATGCCACTGGCCATAGGATTCTTAATGAAACCACGATTGTTCTGCAGATTCAGCATAGTAAAGTAACGCATCTTCGTCGAACCACCCCGGAAAGTCAATGTAGCGATATCTGTCGTACCCAAATCACGGAACACTTCATCCATCCAGTTCACATTGGGATAGAGATAAGGATACTTGCCACTTTGGAAAGCATTCAGTTCGTTCTGCGAGTAACGGGCTGCCTTACCATCGTTGGCCAATGCCTCGTTGATAGCAGAAGCGTACGTATAAGCATCGGCCATCTCGGGCAAACGGGTCTGCATGTTAAAGCCATGATCGTAGGAGAAGTTAATCTCGCGGCTCTTATACATACCACGTTTGGTTACGATGTTAACTACGCCATTGGCTCCACGGAAACCATAAAGGGCAACGGCTGCCGCATCGCGCAAAATGCTTACTGATTCTACTTCCTCGGGCGAAATATAATTCAAAGCCTGATAGTTGTTATCACGCTCCAGTCCATCTACCACCAACAGAATCCCCTGGTTGCTCAACGTCTTGGGACCACGGATAGCCATGGACGAGATCTGATCCCACACGTTTCCGGTTTTCTGCATCGTATAGAGGCCGGCTACATTTCCATACAAGGCATTACCTACATTGAAAGTAGAACGATTGTCGATCTGGTCAGCATATACGGTAGATACGGCACCAGTACTCTCGGCGTTCGTCTGTTCCAGGCCAAAGCCATAGTTTACTTTCTGTGAGGCAAAGTCCATCACCACCTTCAGTGGCTGTCCTGCCTTTACTTTCACCACTTTGGTGTCATCACGACCTGTACGGATGCACAACTTATTGTCACTTTCGGCATTGATTTCAAACTTACCGTGCCGATCGGTCGTTACACGCAACGACGGATTGTCCACAACCGAAATCAACGCGCCCTCGATCGGGTTGCCCTGACGGTCAACCACCGTACCAACCACATTGACTTCCTGCGCCGCCACACTGAGCGAAACACAAGCCATCATTGCTAAAGAAGCTATGAGTCTATATCTTTTTTTCATGTTGTTTTTCTTATATTATGGTTGTTATACCGTTAGTTCCAACCCGGATTCTGATTCAGGCCATAGCCTTTGTTCACTTCCGAAGGCGGGAGAGCAGACAGATACCACTTCGGGCTAAAGTTAGTCCACCAGATGCGTCTTTCGTTCTGAATCTCGAATACTTCGTATTTAAACTGGGTGGGCTTATTCGCAAATTGTCCGGTACCATCCGGTCCGTTGCCCTGCGTACCCGACCAGGGTCTGTCACCACCACCGTCATTACGGTAAATCTTCAATCCGTGCAATTTTGCCTGGAACAGGTCAGCACGTTTGTAACGGATGAGATCGAAGAAACGAACATCTTCCAAGCCCAGTTCGCAGGCACGTTCACGCAGAATCTCTTCCAACAAAGCATCCTTGTCGGTTGTGAGATTCTTGGTCGGATTACATTCGGCCAATCCACCCAATCCTACACGGGCACGGACTTTATCCACTTGCTGAATGGCGCCGGCCAGGTCGCCATGATAAAGCAAAGCTTCCGCATAGATCAAGTAAACTTCTGCCAGACGCAGATACGGCCACTGCGGATAACCTGCAATCTTACCGGTTTTAAAGAACTTAGCCAGACTGAATCCCGTAGCTACGCTACCGGTACCGGTCGAAGTACTGGTCAGGTTGTCACGTCCGCCAATCCAAAACTCAGCAGCATGATCGCCATAACTGTCACCGTTTACCCACATCGTCTCGTACAGACGCGGATCGCGTACAGGCTTGTTGTAATCGTTATTCTCGAAGAAGGGATTGGCACCATCCTTTAACAAGTTTGTTGCATTGAACGGAGTACCGTCACTCATCGGGAACATAGCCATGTATTCGTATGTCGGCGTATATCCTCCATTATCAGGAAAGGCATAATCATAACCAGCATACCATCTATAATCCCATGTTCCACCACTCTTATATCCTGTCACACGTGTTGAAATCAATAATTCCGTATTGTTCTGACGCTCGAAATATGCTTTGAAGAAGGCGTTACGATAGTCGCTCACACTCGTACCCGAAGCCTGCATCAATTCATATACGCCATTGGTATTCAGTGCATCGAAGAAGGCCTTGCATGCTTCATACAGACGATTCCACCAATCATCGCTATATTTACCGTACCATACCTGCAGATTGGTCACTGCATCTTGCGGCGCTTCATTGCAATAAGCCTCATTACTGTTAAATAACGGACTGGCTGCAAACAGCAGAATCTTACACTTCAGAGCCATGGCAGCCGCCTTGGTCACACGTCCCTGCCAGTTGGCGTCGTCCGTGCCCAGGCTCCAAGGTAAATCAGTTTCATTGATGGCCTGATCCAGCAGATCGATCATAAAATTGGCTGTTGCTTCGGCCGTAGCACGCGGAATTTCGTAAGTCTCCTGTACATCGTAGGTTTTGTCAACCAATGGCAGACCTCCAAAATGACGGAACATGTCGAAATAGCGGGAAGCAATGATGACTTTCGCCTCTGCTTTCAGACGGTTTTTCTCGGCCTGCTCCATATCGGGCACCCGATCCACGTTTTCAATGAACATCCAGCTCGAACGGATGGCTTCCCAAGTCCGGTAGCCATAATAGGCAAATCGTACTCTACCTCTTTCATCATCTTCATCAGAAGCCGTATAAGCACCACTGTAATACAGCGAATTCACACCACTCCACGAGTTGTGGCTGTGCCAGCAGTCCGACATGGTCTCGAACATACCCGTATTCATTTTCTGCTTGTTGACCTCCCAATAATAAGGCAGACCGTAGTACATATCTTTATAGGTATTCCACAGGAAAGCCCTTGCATAATCGGCTTTACCGAAAATAGAATCCTGATTCAGGTCGCTGGTCGTAGGCGGCTTTTCGAGGAAAGCGTCACCAAACTTTATTTCATCGACACAGGAGGCAAAAAACACAGATGATCCTACCAGTGCCGCAAATATCCAACTCATTATATGTTTCATAATCTCAAGTTCTTAAATCTTGCGTTAATATGTTACTATTTAGAAGCCCAGCTTCAAACCGATGTTGAATACACGTGTCAACGGGTAGTTCGGACGGTCGCTCTGACGCGATTCCGGGTCGCCCCACATGAAGCCGGTAATAGTCAGCAGGTTGTATCCGTTGATATACAGACGACAATCGTTTAACTTCAGTTTCTTCATGAAGGGGAAATCGAAGTTATAACCTATCTCAACGTTCTTCAGACGCAAATAGCTGGCATTGATCAGATACAAGTCACTCTGGGCGTAGTTGTTGCTGGCACTGGTAGCCGTGGCACGCGGGAACTTCGCCGTAAAGGTATCGGCCGACGAACGCCACGTATTCTCGTACTGATAGAGCAGCAAGCCTTTGTTCTGCGTATCGCCCAACGGCTGACGGAACTCGGAAAGCATACGGTCCACATTCCAGGCACCGGTCCACTGCATGGAGAAATCGAAGTTCTTCCACGAGAAGCCCATATTCAGACCAGCCGTATATTCGGGCACATCGGTAAAGCCGATATCACGGGTTGCATCGTCACCGGTAATCTTACCGTCACGGTCAAGATCGACATAAACTGCATCACCCGGTTTCATCGTAATGCCGTGATCGGCTATCGGCATCCCGAATTCTTCCATATAACGGGCATCGGCTGTTTCATCGTAGTATCCCCAAAACTTGTACATAGAACGAGAACCAACGACACGTCCCGTCTCATACATCCAAGGCTCATTCTTTGCCACCTCGTTCATATATACAATCTTGTTACGGGCAAAAGAAATATTGAAGTTAGCCCAATAACGGAAGTCTTCATTCACCTGTTCATTCCACTTAGCCTGAACTTCGAAACCTTTGTTCTGCACCTTACCTACATTAATTGCCGGCAATGACATGCCTAACAGACCAGGCAAGTAATCAGGATTACGCAAAATGTCTCGACGGTTCTCAATAAAGTACTCAGCCGATATATTCAGACGCTCATTCAGAATTGTGAAGTCCACACCGTAGTTCTGCTTGACAGAAGTTTCCCATTTGGCATTGGGATTGGTGTGCGTCGATTCCCAAGCACCCGGTTTGGCAGTACCGATGTTCTGACCGAGGAATGCACCCGAACTGCTTCCATATCCGTATGATCCCGGCAGATACCAGAATCGCTGACTTTGAAACTTATCGTTACCAACCATACCGACTGATACACGGAACTTCATGTAGCTGATGACTTTCTTCAACGGAGCAAAGAAAGGTTCCTCACTGATGGTCCAACCCACCGAACCGGCAGGGAAGAAACCGTAACGGTTTTCAGGATTAAAGTTCTCGGAACCGTTGTAGCCTACGTTGAACTCAGCCATATATCGTGTCTTCCAATCGTAGGTGACACGGCCAACCAAACCTACATAACCGGTCGGTATGTAGTCGTACTCGCCACCGGGATAATAGCGTTTCGACTGGTTATAAAGCAAAAGAGCCGACACATTGTGATCGCCGAACTTGCGGGCATAGTTGATACCCAACTCCATGTACCAGTCGCGGGCTTTGCCCGAGTTGCTGTTCGAATAACTGGTCTGTGTGTCCGAACCCGACTTCTTGAAGTTGATGACATCACCATCTCCGATCACCGGCATGTAAGTAGCCACTGAAGAAGAAGCCACCTTCGTCGTGCTGTAACTGGAGTTGTAAGAGCCCTTCAACTTTATAGACAAGCCCTTGGTGATGAAGTCCAGCTTCTGATCCAGAATCAGGTCAAGGTTCACCACGTTGGTAGATGTACTAC
>CABROZ010000054.1 GCA_902472795.1 uncultured Bacteroides sp.
TTGTTGATTCACATTTTTGTTATTAAAATGTGTCTACCTATATCAGTACAAGACAGAGGTAATTTTGTATAGGCGGTGGGAATATCCGCAATCAGTCGGTCAGGCAGTCGGAGTGTTCAGGTAGAAGAATACGGCGGTACCTATCAGGATGAGGCCCAATACTCCGTAGAACCAGCGGGCTTGCCGGCGTCCGACGTTGCTGACGATGAACTGGGTGTTGCGCGCCGTAAAGAACCAGTCCCAATTGAAGAGGGCAGCCAGCAGGGCAGTGACTCCGGCTGCCACGAAAATTCCTTGTATGATGTATTGGCTCATGGTGCGAGGCTTTATCCGAGTTCTTCCATGGTTACTTTACGGGCACCGTTTTCCACTTCTTCGATGGTGACTTTCACTGTGTTGCCGGGCAGTAACTCTTCGACAAGTTCGGGCCATTCGATGAAGCAGAGCGCACCGCTGTAGAAGTAGTCTTCGTATCCCATGTCATATACTTCTTCGAGTTTCTTGATGCGATAGAAGTCGAAATGGTAGATCAGTTCACCGGCGATGTCTGAACGGTATTCGTTGACAATGGCAAAGGTGGGCGATGTGATGATGTCCGATACTCCCAGCTCTTCGCAGATGGCTTTGATGAAAGTGGTTTTTCCTGCTCCCATTTTCCCGTAGAGGGCAAAGACGGTGTTGTCGCCCATGGCGCTGATGAATTGACGGGCGGCGTCGTGAATCTGATCTAATGACTGAATTGTTATTTCCATATCTGATATGTTTTAATTGAACGATGTATGTTTCCCGCCCTATCGCCTTTGCTTCCGGCAACAGACTTACTGCTTTTTGCCTTGCGATGCGGCGGGTGTAGCTTTCTTCCGCAAATATAGCCAAAAACTCTTTCCTGCCTTGCAAAGTGCATAGATAATAATGGAAAAGAAGATGATGGAGGCTCCCGACGGCACGTTGAGGTAGAACGAAATCAGCAGTCCGCCCAAGCAGCTGAGGTAACCTATACCGATGGACAGCCAGATTATCTGGTGAAAGCGGTACGAAAACAGATTGGCCGTCATCTGCGGAATGGTGAGCAGCGAGATGACAAGCACAATGCCCACCATGCGCAGGCAGGCTACGATGGACAGGGCGATGAACATCATCATCGCATATTCGAACAGTTGCACGGGAATGCCTTGCGAGCGGGCGAACTCGCGGTCGAAGGCTACGTAAACAATGGGCCGCAGATAGAGCACAAAAAACAGCGTGAGCACGGCGGCCAGTGCTGCCAGCAGGGCTATGTCGGCCAGCGTGATGGTGAGGATGTTGCCAAACAGATAGGCCGAGAGGTCGGGGGCAAAACCGGGCGAAAGGAAGGTGAATATGATGCCCAGCGCCATGCCCAGTGTCCAGAAGACGGCAATGGCCGAGTCTTCGCGCATGTCTTTCCGCTTGCTGAGCCATTCGACACCGAAGGCCGACAGCACTGCAAACAAGGCGGCGGAGAGGATAGGCGGGAAGCCGGTGTACAGCCCCAGTCCGATGCCTCCGAACGAGGCGTGGGTCAGACCACCGCTGATGAACACCAGCCGACGGGTGACGATGTACGTGCCCACCATGCCGCAGACAATACTTGCCAGCAGGCTGCCGATGAGGGCATGTTGGAAGAAGGTGTATTGCAACAGATCCATGATTTTTAATGGTAAATGATGAATGGCAAATGGTTGATGGTGAAGGTCTGTATTGGCTTTCGCTTCCTTCTTGTTCCATTTGCCTCCTTTTAACTCTTTACTTCTTGTGCGGGTTGGCTCTCAGTTCGCCGACAACGAGGAATACTTCGTCCTTCAGGTTGTCCGGCAGGGCGATGCCGCGCAGTTGCAGGCTGCGTACCCAGCCGGCCACGTCTTCGTCCTGCATGGTGTAGAAGATGTCGCGGAATTCATCTTCCTGCTGAGGCGTATAGGAGTCGGGTGCCACGCCGGCGTACTTGTCCAGTTCTTCGTCGTCGTAGTATTCTATTTTCCGGCTGACGGCTGCCAGCAGGCTTTCTTTCTCGCAGACTTCGTGCTGTCCGCAGCATTCACTGTCCACCTCAACCACTTCGGGCATGGCTTCGAGTTCTCCGCTTTCTACCTGACGGCGCAGGCGGCGGTTGCGTATCATTCCGGCTACGGCTGCTACCACGGCCAGGACTATCAGACTAACAATCAGTATCCACATACCTTATTCATATATAGAGTGCCGCAAAGATACATAGAATTTGGGCATGAAGAGGCATGACGGCCTTAAAAAAGCGGAAACACACCGGCCTTTTCAGCTTTCCGTGCCTTCGGTGATGCGGAAACCTGCCACTTGCAGGTCTTTCCAGTAGTTGGGGTACGACTTGGACACTACCTGCGGATGGTTGATGCGGATGTCGGGACGCACCAGGCAGGCCGGGGCAAAGGCCATGGCCATGCGATGGTCTTCGTAGGTGTCGATGGCGGGAGCGTCGGAGGCGGGGCAGCGTTCGCCGTCCCACGTCAGAATGCTGTCTTGCTCGGAGCGTACCACGTAACCCAGTTTGCGCAACTCGGTGATGAGGGCGCAGATGCGGTCGGTCTCCTTGATTTTCAGGGTTTGCAGACCTGTGAAGCGGAAGGGGATGTCTTTCAGACAGCAGGTCACGACGAAGGTTTGTGCCAGGTCGGGGATGTCGGTCATGTCTTCGTCGAGGCGGTCGGCACAGGTGGAGGTACGGGTCAGGCGTACGCCTTGTGCCGTGTATTCGGTGTGGATGCCCAGTCGGGCAAAGACTTCGGCTCCGCGACTGTCGCCCTGGTGGCTGTGCGGCAACAGACCGGGCAGTTCGATGCAGGGGGCGGCAGTAGCGTCGTCAGTGTTGCTGCTCCAAAGGGCCAGCATTTCGTACCAGTAGGAAGCGGCGCTCCAGTCGCTTTCTACCGTGAAGGGGACGTCCTGGTAACTGCCCGGCTCTACCTTAATGCGGTCGGGGGCGGTCCATTGGGCATTGGCTCCGAAGCTGTGCATCAGTTGCAGGGTCAGGTTGATGTAGGGGCGCGAGATGATGTCGCCCGTCAGGTGCAACTCCAGCCCGCGGGGCAGCACGGGGCCTATCATCAGCAAGGCCGATATGTATTGCGAGCTGACGTTTCCAGCCAGTTCGATTTCGTGTCCTTGCAGGCGGCTGCCGGTGATGTGCAGGGGCGGAAATCCTTCGTTGCCGATGTAGTCGATTTGTGCTCCTAATGTGCGCAGGGCGTCCACCAGGATGCGGATGGGACGTTGCTGCATACGCTCGGTGCCGGTGATGACGCGTGTGCCGGGCGTCACACTGAGGTAAGCGGTGAGGAATCGCATGGCAGTTCCGGCAGCCATGATGTCGATGTGTTGGGGATGTCCGTCGAGGGCACGAACCATGACGCGCGTGTCGTCGCAGTCGCTCAGGTTGGCGGGCAGTGTCGTGCCGCCCGAGAGGGCGTGCAGGATAAGGGCACGGTTGCTGATGCTTTTCGAAGCAGGCAACTGTATGGTGGCGTTCAGGCTGTCGGGGCGTGTCAGTAGGTATTGCATGTGTGGCTTTTGCTTTGGTTTAACGGTTGCAAAAATAAGAAAAGTCGGATGCAGAATAGATATACTTGCCCGTTTTTTTGCAGCCGACCTCTCTTATAATCTATTTTTTATATCTTCACTCATCCAGCTGATAGCGCAGGAAAGTGTCCGGCATGTCGTAACGATATCCGTAAATGTAATGGTTCTTTTCGTCTATGCACAATAGGACGGGAGCTGTGTCGAAGGTGTAAGTGATGACAGGTTCTCCCTCGGAAGAATAGACTTCCAGTTCCCATTGGGAATTGGCATCGCCATTTTGGCAAAGGGCATAAAACTTGTCCTTTGTTGAAGTGATATTGGTATAATAGGGCTTTAGGTTTTGATTATTGACAAAGCTGGTGTTTGTGTTTTGTTTGTCTCCTATTCTTTGGATGATTTGCAGTGTTTTTCCTTCTTCATTTAGTCTGAGGAAGTCGATTTGGTTTTTGTATCGGTAGGCATAAGCTATGGTACCTTGGGCAGTGGCGGCTGTCATGCCTCTGTTCTCCTGATAGAAATCTTCTTTAATATGTTCATTCAGTTCCAGGGTCGTGCGTTGCAGCAACGTGTCCCGTGCCAGGTCGTATATCCATATTGCGATGTCTGCATCGTGCTTGTAGCCCACCAGGATGTCGTTGGATAGTACGGTGCCGAAATTGAGACCTAATAACGCGTTGGTCTGTAGGTACTGTTTCACAGGGGTAAAGTCTTTATCGGCAATGCCGAATGCTGCTGTTACGTTGGCTTTGCTGTATCCTCTTACATATAGGTGCTGGTCGAAACTGTTGTATAGCCATGGCGACGTGAAATCTTCCGGGCCTTCTCCTTTCGAACCTTTGCCGAACGAGAACTTCAGACTGTCACAAAGGAAAAAAGAAAATAGGGTGTCGCAACGGCTGCTGCAAGTAACTAAGTAGTCGCCACACACCACCATCTGGTCTGGATCGATCAATGGTTGAATGGGGATTTGTTCGGCAGTTAATGCTTTCTTTCGTTTTCCTT
The DNA here is from genome assembly GCA_902472795.1 of uncultured Bacteroides sp. Classification (GTDB taxonomy): domain Bacteria; phylum Bacteroidota; class Bacteroidia; order Bacteroidales; family Bacteroidaceae; genus Bacteroides. The sequence continues at coordinate 4,570 of CABROZ010000054.1, forward strand.
TTTCATGAATTGGCGTTTCTTTCGAGACGCACGAACATAGCAACAGGAAAGTGGTGCCTACCACGTAAAACATTCTCCAGACCTTATTTTTCATTTCAGACTTTATTATTGGGTACATCTACTTTCGTTGAACCAACTTGTACAGTCCGGTAGAAGTACAATTGTTACAATAAATTCTTTTCTCTTACTTTGTGTTCAATACCTCCCAAAACCGCTGTGGCAGGTGTATGTTTTCCACATCGACAGCATCGCGGAACAGCGGAGCTATTTCGGCAGGACGGAATCCGGCAATGCCGCAGCCTACTTCGGTGACGAGGAATGTCAGTTCGGGGTGTTGGCGGGCGAAGCTGATGAATTCGTCCACATAAGGCTTGATGCGGTCGGGACCTCCGTGCATGGTCGGGATGCCGTAGGTCTGTCCTTGCAGGCCGGCGCCCTGACCCCAGATGGCTCCCCACTTTTTCCAGGCCAGTAGTGCGGCACCTCCGCCGTGGTGACCTTCGAGGTTGCTTCCGAAAACGAATATTTCACCGGGCTGCAACTCGGTGATGCGGGGTGACGTGATTCTTCCGTTCATGGCGATTGTTTTTAAGGGTGTTGCTTATTTCATGCCTCGGGCTTTGTAAATCAGTTCCTTGGCATTGTTGATACTTTGGAATTTCTCTTCGGCTGCCTTCTTGATGTCTTCGCCCAGCGTAGCCACGCGGTCGGGGTGGTGCTTCAGGGCAAGGCGGCGATATGCGGCACGTACTTCGTCGTTGGAGGCCGAGGGGTCGATTTCGAGCACTTTGTAGGCTTCTTCCAGCGAAGTGCCGCCCATGTTGAGCATCGATTCCACTTCTTTTGCCGACAGTCCCATGTAAGTGGCCACTTCCTTCAGTGCCTCTACCTCTGCCGTGCAGACGTGGCCGTCGCTTTTGGCAATGTTGGCTAAGAAGGCGAGCAGTTGCAACCGTTCTTCATAGGTCAGGTTGGCGGCTATCTGCTGTCCGCAGTCGTGTATCGTATTCTTGAAGGCCATCGGGTTCTGACTGTCCATACGTTTGCGCTGTTCGAAGAGGTTCAGCAGAATCTGCTGTCCTTCGCTGACGGCTGCTTCGCCGAAGTTGGTGCGCAGAAAGTTGCGTACGTACTCCATTTCGCTGTGCATGATGCGGCCGTCGGCCTTGATGATGTACGACGCCATGACAAGCATGGAGAAGAGAAAGCTGTTGCGCTGTCCCCGGTATGTGTCGTTGGCTGTCTGATATTCGTCACCGTAGTAACTGCCTTGTGCGGCGGGGCGGTCGAGGTCGAACAACGACCCTACTGCAAATCCTGCCAGTGCGCCCAGCGGTCCTCCGGCCATAAAGCCGATGATGCCGCCAATCCATTTTCCTGCTCCCATAGTTCTTTCTGATGTTTTTTAAATGTTCATTTTTCCTGTTTTCCGGCTTCTATCCCGACAACCGTGTGAAATGACGTACTTGCTTGGTTGACAGCATGTTGATGAATCTGTTCAATGGTTGTCCTGCAGGACCTTCGAGCGGTGCAAGTGTTGCTCGTGAGCCGCGCAAGTGTTGCTCGCGAGCCGTGCAAGTGTCTCTCACGAGCCGTACAAGTGTCGTATTTCGGCCTCTCAGGCAAAGGGTTTCATCAACGTTCTGTTGCCTTTTTAAGGGGTCGGGTTATCCGGATTCTTGCTTTTGACTGTTGCAAAAATAGGTATTTCCTTTGTGGCATGCAACCAAATGGCGGGTGAGATTGTTGATAAAGAAAAAAACTTTTGTATGAATGCTGTTAAATTTGTCTTAAGAACATGGGCTGTTCTTGCCTTGGCTTTGATGCCGGTGGGGGCAGCTGCCGAAGTCCGAACCGAAAGTCCGGCTGGAGGAAAAGGGGAAATAGTAATCTGCCGCGGGGTGGAGGCCCATACTTGCGGTCCGATGGTGAAGATAGGTCAGGAGGCACCCGACTTTCGGGCGGTGAATGCTGCGCTGGAGGAAGTCAGCCTGTCATCTTATCGGGGTAAACGGGTGATATTGAATATTTTCCCCAGCCTCGACACGCCGACGTGTGCCATGTCCGTCCGTCAGTTTAATGCCCGTGCTTCGGAACTGGAGAACACCGTTGTGCTCTGCCTGTCGATGGACCTACCCTTTGCACAGTCACGCTTCTGCACCACTGAGGGGTTGGAAAACGTAGTGCCGCTCTCGCTGTTTCGCAGTCGTGATTTTGTAGAAGGCTATGGCCTTCGCCTGGCCGACGGTCCACTGGAGGGATTGATGGCACGTGCAGTTGTTGTGATAGGCGAAGACGGCAAGGTGCGCTACACGCAGCTGGTCAAGGTGATTTCCGACGAACCTGACTACGAGGCTGCGCTGAAGGCGTTGTAGCAATAGGCACTTGAGCCTTCTTTTTATCGGGGAGCCTGCCAAAAGTACTGGTCGTCGTTGACGGACAGGTTCCTCGAATTTCGTTGACTGCTGTCGCAGCCGGTGGGTTGCAGGAAGATGTAGTTGATGAGATTCTCATGGTCGCTTTCCGTATTGAACCCGTAGCGTGTCCAGCTTTCCAGATAGAACAGGTTCTTAGCCATGTATTCGTACAGATACTCTTCCGTCGTGGTCTTCTTTTCATTGTTCCAGTTGGCCTCTTCGTTCACCCGGACAGGCTGGCCGCTTCTGAGGCGTGCGCGCACTTCCTGTATGCTCAGCAGGTTGTCCTGCTCGTCGGTCACCCAAGCATTGTTCGTGGGGTCTATCCAAAGCCACTTGCCGAGGGTGGACGAATAAACGGCGTTGATGACATGGCAGTCGTTGATGTACGTCTTCGGCATGCAGGTGATGACGCGCGACGGAATACCCATCGACAGGTAGCATTCGTTCAGCATCGTAGCCAGTCCGCGGCAGTTTAGTCCTCGGCTGCCGTCTTTGCAGGCCTCGGCAAAGTTGATGGAGTTGTTTCCCCCTGTCGGAATACCGTTCTGCCCGTCGTGGCGTATCTTGTCGTGGATATAGGTCAGGATGCGTTTGATAGTGGCCAGTTCGTCGCCCGGTACAGCCACGCTGTCCAGCCGGAAATAGTCACGTACACGCTTCAGGTCGGGCTCGTCGGCCTGCGCATAGACGATCTGGGGCAGGCTGTCGGCAGACTGTGTGCGGGTGTATTCCGGCGCATTTTGCAGGATATAGAGGTAATCGGTAGTCTCTTTCAGTCGCTTCAGGGCGGGTTGCAATTCAGGTGCATCCAGAATGCTTTTCAGGTCTTCGTCGTTGATTATCCTGTTGTAGCTAACTTCCATCTTTCCGCTATCCAGTGCTTTGAGCAGGTTGTTGGCAGCTTCTTGTTTTTTCCCTTGTCTCGCCTGGACGCAGGCCATGTTATAGTAGCTGGAATATTTGAAGTAGGCATAGCTTTCGGTCAGTTGCGTCGCATGTGCGTCGTAGAAGTCGATAATCTTCTGGCAGAGAGCTTCGGTAGCCGGATAGTCATTCTCGGTATATGCGTTGATAAGCTGTGTGTTCAGCGAGTCGGCAGAGGCCAGAAACTTCCGTTCGGCATCGGTTTGTGCCGACAGGGTTGTGGAGCAGGCTAAACTTAACAGCAAAATCAACAGATTTCCTTTCAGTCTTTTCATTGTGGGTTCTGTTAAAAATGGTTGTAAATAGGATTGTTCAGGCTACAAAGTAATCGATAATAAATGAAATGTCCAAGTATTCAGATGGATTAAAACTTGTCGGATATGTTTTTACAAGAATTAATCCTTATTTTTGTCGGCAGAAGCCCCGCCCGATGAACGAACGGGCGTGATGGTTGTTATAGAAACGTTATGATACTCTATTTTTCTGCAACAGGAAACAGCCGCTATGTAGCGGTTATGCTGGCCCGGGAGTTGGACGGCCAGTCGGTGATGGATATGGGTCCGTACATGAGGCCGGGGGCGGAACGGTTGACGGTGACGCTGGCCGAGGGCGAACCGTTGGTTTTTGTCTTCCCCGTGCATTCGTGGGGATTGCCCAAGTATCTGGCGGATGTACTGGCGTCGATGGACGTGCAAGGTTATGTGCCTGGTCGGAACTACGTCTGCCTGCTGGCAACCTGTGGCGACGATGCGGGACGTACCTATCGTTTGTGGAGCAGGGCTGTGGCAAAGGCCGGTCTGCAGGCAGATGCCGGTTTTACGGTGTTCATGCCCAATACGTATGTCCTCTTCCCCGGCTTCGATGTAGATAAGGCAGAAGTGCGCGACCGCAAGCTGGATGCCTCTCCAGCTGCCGTCCGGCACGTGGCGGAGCAAATCAAGGCGGGAGTGCGGGGCGACTTTACCTGGCAAGGCAGTGTGCCGGGACTAAAAACTGGAGTTGTCTATCCGTTGTTTGTCCGCTTCATGACGTCAGACAAGGCATTCCATGCCGACGCTGACTCCTGCATCGGTTGTGGCCGTTGCGCGGAGGCATGTCCCGTGGACAACATCACGCTGACGGCTATGCATCCCAAGCGTGAAGGCAAACACATGCCCGTCTGGCACGGCCGGTGCCTCAACTGTCTGGCCTGCTACCACTATTGCCCTACGCATGCCATTGGTTATGGCTCGAAAACTCAGGGTAAAGGCTACTATACATGTCCTTGTAAATAAAGGCGTACAGACTCTGTCCTTTATGCTTTTCTGGCACAGCGTCTGAAGCTTAGTCTTCCAGGCAGACACCGACACCTTTCAGCGACTTGAGCGTGACAGAAGTGTCTTGGGAAAGATATTTGCGGAGTTTGGTGATGAAGACGTCCAGACTGCGCGAGGAGTAGAAGTCGGCTGTTTCCCATACAGCGGTCAGGATGTCGTCGCGGCTGGACTACTTGTCCTTTTCGGCGGCAGAGCATTTCGAGTATTTTCGCTTCTTTGGGTGTCAACGCCTAGCGCTCCGTGCCGTGGCAGAGCAGGTGTTGCAAGGGCAGGAAGCGATAACTGCCGATGGCATATCCTTCTTCCGTGGGAGCTTCTTCGGTCTGTGGGGCGGTGGCACTCTGTTTTATTTTCAGCACGGCCTGGATGTGGGCATTCAGCTCTTCGGGCAGGAAAGGCTTCTTGATGTAGAAGTCGGCGCCCGACTGATAGCCGTTGATGACGTCGCGTGCCGTCGTCAGTCCGGTGATGAAGATAATGGCCAGCTGGGGATAGCGCTGACGGATGTGCTGCACCATGGTCATGCCGTTCATGACCGGCATCTCTACGTCGGACACAATTACGTCGAACTCCTTTTGCTCCAGCAGTTCCAGCCCCTCCCGGCCGTTGGGGGCGGTGGTCACTTCGTAACCGCCTATCATCTGCTCCAGGCTGCTCTTCAGGATGAAGCACAGATTCTTGTCGTCTTCTACCAGCAATACTCGTATCATAGTTTTTTGTCTTGAACAGGCAGCGTCAGTGTGAATTCACAGAACTTACCCTCTATACTGTTTACCGAAACGCTTCCGCCCATGGCCGTGATGACTTTGTGGACAAAGTTCAGACCCAGGCCGAAGCCGGACACTTTCTTCTCTTTCTTGTATTCCAGCCCGCCACGGTCGAACTTTTCAAAGATATGCTTCTGCTGTTTCAGCGGGATGCCCCAACCGTTGTCCCACACCCGGATGAGGACGTGGCGGTTCTGTTCTTCGGCCGAGAGGCGGATAGTGACACATTCGTTGGAATACTTCAGCGAATTGTCTATCAGGTTGCTAAGGGCTTCCTTCAGGTATTCGGCATCGGCCGTTACCATGAGGGAGTCTGGGCAATGGGTTTCAAAGGTTACTTCCTTGTCGGTCTGGACCTGGTATTTCTGCGTCAGCTCGTCGAACAGGGCACACAGGCTGACTGGCTCTTGCGCCAGTTTCAGGCGCGACTGCTCCAGCTTGGCGATAGTCAGAATTTTCTCGGACAGATCGAGCAGGTGGGCACTCTCTTCGTGCAGGATGGAGAAATACTGTTTCTTCAGTTCGGGGTTCCGGTCCAACAGACCGCTTTCCAACGTATGCCCGGTCATGGAGATGGTGGTGATGGGCGTTTTCATGTCGTGAATCATGGCGTAGGTGAAGTCCTGCCGCAGGCGGGCTATTCGGTTCTGTCGGATGATGATTCGTACCTGATAGACGATGCATCCGGCTACGAAGACCAGCAGCAGGGCGGTGGCCACGAGCAGGACGCCCATCTGCCGGAAGGCAATCCAATAAGAGTTCAGGATGGTGGCCCGGATGGCTTGTGTATGTTCCCTGTTCAAATAGACTGGATTAGTTTGGAGTGTCTTGAACGAATGTTCCCAGACAGAATCATCTTCTTCCTGAAGGGGAACACCGAAGGAATCGACCAGCCGACATTTCACCTGGGCCTGATAGCCTTCTTGCGCCAGACGGGCTGTAAAGATGGAGTCGGCCAGCGGCAAGGAGATAGACGAGTGGTAAATGGAGTCGGCATAATGGTTGGTGAGTACCGCCAGATATTCGAACAGCGTCTGGTCGATTTCTCTTTCATAGTCGAAATTCGTAGAAAAACTGAGGGTGATATCCTCATCTTGGGTATCGCTTAGCCGGTCAAGACGTGTTTTAGCCTCGTCCACAACGGCTTGCGGGAACAGACGGTTGCTGACCTGCAACAGTTCCGCCTCTATCATCCGGTAAGTGTGGACCAGCCACGAGCCTTGGATGGCTATGATGACAATCAGGCTCAGAAAGGTGAGTATTTTGATGTATTTGCCGGGCATAAATGTCTTGATTTGTCGGCAAAGATATAACAATCTCTTAACAATCGGGTGTTTCCTAACAATAATATAAGGAAAGCATAACGAAGCCATAACCAGCTTTCTGCCGTAAAGGCCGTTACTTTGCGGCATGAAAACAAAATAAATGAATGCTTTATGAAACAGATTGTTATTCTGACGGTAAGTTTGATTGTGGCAGCCATTCGCTTGGCTGCGCAAGAGATAAGAGGAAGTGTGGCGGATAAGGACCAATGTCCGATTGAGGGTGCAACGGTAGTGATGCAGACGCCGGATTCTGTATTTGTTGATGGCGTAACTACCGATTCGCTGGGCCGTTTCGTCTTTCATCGGGAAATGAAGCAATACCGCTTGATTTTCCAACACCTACTTTATAAGAGTGTAGTGAAAGACTATAACGTGGCTGGTGATATTGGTGTGGTGACCATGGACGAACAGGATGCTTATGCCTTGAATGAAGTGGTGGTCAGTGCCCAACGCCCTTTGGTGAAAGCCGAGAACGGTGCCTTGACCTACGATGTGGAAGCCTTGGCCGAAAAGACGACGGCAAACAATGCCTACGAAGCCTTGACTCGCCTGCCGGGTGTATTGGAGCAGGGCGGAAGCCTGAGCTTGATTGGAGCAGGAAGCGTGACGGTGATACTGAATGGGCGTCCGTCGTCCATGTCAAGCGAGCAACTGGTAAGTCTGCTGAAAAGTACGCCTGTCAGCAATGTGGAGAAGGCAGAGGTGATGTACAGCGCGCCAGCCAAATATCGGGTGCGAGGGGCGGTCATCAACCTGGTGCTGAAGGACCGGAAGTCCGAAGACGCTTTCCTGCGCGGGGAAGTCGAAGCCGACTTTACGCAAGCTCGCTATGTGCAGGGCAACGGGCGCATGAACTTTTCCTTCGGAGGGCGAAAGGTGACGGCGGATGTACTTTATGCTGCTGACTATACCAAACGGCGGACGGGGTACGATTTTATCTCCCACCATACGCTGGACAACGTGGTGCACGATGTGGAGCAATACAACACCGGGTTGAGAAGAAAGCTGACCCACAACGTCCGCACTTCCTTGGAGTACCGGATAACCGAGAACGATCATTTGAATATGGCTTATACGGCAGCCATTACTCCCAGTCTGCGGACGGTTGAAAACTCGGAGGGCACCTTGTCGGAATCGTCCAACGTCCGGAAAGGAGACGAGCAGATGCACAACTTTACCCTCTACTATACAGCACGTTGGGGAATGAACATTGGCGTGGATTACACCTGTTATTCCTATCCAAGTGTGCAGGAGTTCAGCAATCGGATAGGTGAGGACGAACAGAACTTTTCGGCTGACAGCCGTCAGCGCATCAACCGATGGAATGTCTATGCAGGCCAGACGCACGTCCTGCCCCAGGATTGGAGTTTGAACTACGGCATCAACTTTTCTTTTGCCAACGACGAAAGCTCCCAGTTCTATCACGCTCAGGAAGGAGGGGACATGTCATCTCTGAATTCTGAGACGAAGCTGGACGAACGGACCTACAACTTCTATGCCGGACTGGAGAAAGCCTTTAGCGAGCGTCTGTCGCTCTCTCTGTCCGCTGCCGGGGAATATTACCGCCTGGCCGATTACAAGCAGTGGGCTGTTTATCCCTCCATGCAGTTGAACTACATCCCGTCAAGTTCCCACATCTTCCAGCTTTCTTTCTCTTCAGATAAGGCCTATCCCGACTATTGGAGTATGCAGGACGCCACGAGTTACCTCAACGGATATGCCAAAGTCATGGGAAATCCCGGCCTGCGCCCTTCGACGGACTATACTGCCGACCTGACCTACATCCTGAAAAGCAAATACATCTTCAGCCTGTATTATACCCATGTAAAAGACTTGTTTGCCCAGTTGGCCTACCAAAGCCCCGACGATCTGACGATGATTTATCAGACGGTGAATTACGATTACGAACAAAACTTCGGCCTTTCAGTGGTTGTTCCGTTCACGGTCGGCAACATTTGGAACTCCCGCCTTACGCTGAACGGCTCCTACCTCAGGGATGCCTGCAAGGATTATCATGCCATCGGTTTCGATAACAGCGTTTGGAGAGGAATCGTGATGCTGAACAATACCTTCCGGCTATCCTCAAAGCCGGTCATCAGCTTGGAGTTGAACGGACTGTATGTCAGTCCTTCCGTTCAGGGGAATTACGATTTGTCTTCTGTCTGGAAAGTTGATGCCGGGTTGAAATGGATCTCTGCCGACAAGAAAGCCGAACTTCGTCTGACGGGTAACGACCTGTTCAACAGCGCGACACCCAATGCCCGTGTGAATGACAGGGGGCAGCGGTTCGAGATTAACCAACATGCGGACAGCCGCTCCCTATCTCTTTCGTTTACCTATAAATTCGGCGGCTACAAGGCGAAGGAACACAAGGATGTGGATACCTCGCGCTTCGGTTATTGAGAAGTTTAAGAGTGATTTTCCGTAGCAGCTATGTTAGCAATATTTTTCCTTCTGTCTTATTAGTTTCTCATAGTTGTGAGAAAGCCATTCTCATGGTTATGAGAAAACTCTTCTCACAGTTATGAGAATGCTCTTCTCATAGTTAGAGAACAAGCGGGAATCTATTAGGGAAGTATTTGGGCTCAGTATAAAATCTTGAGGGTTTCAAAATGAAAAAGTATAATCATTATGTAATGTCTTCCTGAACGAAGTGAAGGATCTTGATACCTGAATAACTACTTTCGAGATTCTTCGCTTTGCTCAGAATGACAAAATGCAAGTGTTTCTCTATTTTGACATACCCTCTTTCTTTAATTGGAATATGTCTTGTTTCTATTTCTTTGTGTAATGATATCTCATGGAGAATATGTAAACCTCTATTATATCATCATGCACGGAGTAAACAATTCTATGCTCGGCATTGATTCTTCTTGACATTTTCCGGCCAGTTCATATTTAAGTGGTTCTGGTTTTCCTATCCAAGGGTGTTCGGCTATATCTTCCAATAGGGTTTGAATTTTATTCAAGATGGCCTTGTTACCACTTTGCGTGAAGTATAGATATTCTTTCCGTGCCTGTTCTGACAATGTTATTCTGTACATGCTGCCCGTTTTAAGAAGTCCTCTATGCTTTCACCTTCTTTCTGGGATATAGAATTACCGTTTTTAATATCCTCTTCACCTTTATGTATTGCTTCCATTGTATCGGGCGACGACATAAGGTATTCTGTTTCTTTTAGAGAATTATATTCATCCAAAGAAATCATCACTACCCCTTTACCATTCCCGCGATTGATAACTACGGTATCATGATCATCAATGACTGCATCAATGTAGCTTTTCAGGTTGGCTCTTAAATCTGTGAAATTGGCTGTTCTCATAAATCTTCCTTTGCAAGTACGCAAAGATATATGTACTTATTTGCGTACTTACAAATATAAATAGTTAATTATTAGATATAAAGAAAGAACACCATTTTTTCAGTTCTCCCTTTCCTCGATTAAACCGCCGCCTACAGCGATATGCCCAAAAACAAAAAAGCATCGACAATCATCAGATTATCAATGCTTTTTCACCAGTCGGGGTGACTGGATTCGAACCAGCGACCACACGCCCCCCAGACGCGTA
>CABROZ010000055.1 GCA_902472795.1 uncultured Bacteroides sp.
CCTCCGATGGCATAGGCCAGGGTGAAAAGTGCCGCCATCAGGAAGCCCCACACGAAGAGCCGCCGCACGGTATCGTCGAATGCCGCACGGTTGCGCGCTCCGATGTAACGCCCGCTCATGGCCTCGCCCGCATAGGCAAAGCCGTCCATCACGTACGAGAACAGGGTGAAGAGCTGCATCAGCAAGGTGTTGACCGCCAGGATGATTTCTCCCTGAGCTGCACCGGCCGAGGTAAAGAACAGGGTGACTGCCACTAAGCAGAGTGTGCGCAGAAAGATGTCGCGGTTGACGGCGAAGAAGCGTCGCATCGCCTGGCGTTCCCACAATCCGCTACCGTCTGTGTCCGCACTGCTGCCTTGCCTGCCAAGCAGATATTTTTTCAGTTTGCCATAGTGGCGCAGCCATAGTGTCAGCCCCATGGCAAAGCCGGCATATTGCGCAATGAGTGTGCCCAGTGCCACGCCCTCGACTTTCATGCCGCATCCGAAGACCAGACTGAGGCTGGCCACGATGTTGACCACGTTTTGCGTGATGGCGATAAACATGGGCGTGCGCGAGTTCTGCATGCCGATGAACCAGCCCGTCAGTCCGTACAGCCCCAGCATGGCGGGAGCTCCCCAAATGCAGATATGAAAATAGACGGTAGCCATCCGGCGCACTTCGTCGGTGGGTTGTATCAGCAGGAAAGCCGCCTGACGGATGGGCACTTGCAGGGCGATGAGCACCGCTGCCACCGCCATGCCGATGCCTACGGAGCGGAGCAGGATGCGAACCACTTCGGGCAGGTCGCGCCGACCCAGTGCCTGCGAGGTCATGCCGCTGCTGCCCATACGCAGGAAACCGAATATCCAGTAGATGATGTTGAACAGCATGCCGCCCACGGCAATGGCGCCGATGTAGGCCGGTGCACCGAGGTGTCCCACGATGGCTACGTCGATGAGGCCGAGCAGGGGCACGGTGATGTTGGACACGATGGACGGCAGGGCGATTTGCAGGATTTGGCGGTCTCTGGGCTTCATGTAAAGTTCCTCTTTTTCTTTGGGCGGCAAAAGTACACAGAAAAAAGGGAAAAACGGACAGAAAGATTAACAATAATTCAATTTCGGCGCGTTGTTTGTTGGAGTGGAAATGCCTACATTTGTAGGTGAAAAATGTGTCAGAACAAAGGTGTTAGAAACTCTCCTCCTTCAGGAAGGAGGAGTCCCCGAAGGGGGAGGTGGTAGGTGAAAACATAAAGTATGAATATACGATGTATCGTAACAACCTACCACCCCGCCCGTTGGGCACCCCTCCTTCCTGAAGGAGGGGAGTCAGATAGTACTATTTAGTTTTAATATTTTCTTGGATATAAACCTATCAATCTTACATCAATGAAAACCTTAACTTTGCTTCTATCTATTGTTTTGTGCTGCCCCTTGGCGCTCTTTGGCCAGTCGGCCGCTGTGTTGCTGGAGAAGGTTGCCGAGGCACTTGCTTCGGGAAACGATGAGTATGCCGTCAGCCTGTTCCGTCAGTCGGCTGTAGCCGATGCCGAGCAGACGGAAATGTTCTACTGGACCCACGTCAACAAGAATGCTGCGGTGACTCCTCGTCTGGCTCAGGAGCTGGCTGTGCGTTACAAAAAAATCAGGAATTACGATAAAGCCTATCTTTTCTATCGCGAAGTGTTGCAGGTGCGCCCCGACGATGTCGAGTTACTCGTGTCGTGTGCCCGGGTTCAGTTGATGCGCGGCGATTCGGACGATGCCAAACGCATCTACGAACGGGTGATGACGCTGGATGCCGACAATCTGCAAGCCAACATCTTCCTGGGCAACTACTATTATCTGCAAGCCGAGCGCGCCCGTCACAAGCTGAACGAAGACTACCGCAAGATAGCCTCGCCCACACGCATGCAGTATGCCCGCTATCGTAACAGCCTGTCGGACATCTTCTCGAACACTTACTCCAAAGCCCGTACTTACCTGCAGAAAGTGCTTCAGCTCTTCCCCTCGACCGAGGCCGGAAAAACGCTGGAGAAAATCAAGGCTATCGAATTGGAAACGAACCAATAGTCGCCTTGCCCCATACGTACGGAACCGGTGGGCGGCAATGCCCGCATCCCTGCGTCAGGAGGGCTGGCTGTCGGGATTCCCGCGCAGGTGTTTCAGGTATTCGGAGGGTATCATGCCGTATTCCTCCTTGAAGCACTGGCGGAAGTAGAACAGGTTGTTGATGCCCACCTTGGCCGCTATCTCCGAGATGGTGTATTTCCCTTCGAGCAGGAATTGCTCGGCATACTTCATTTTCATCTTGCGCACGTACTCGTTGGCCGACATGCCGGTCAGTGCCTTCATCTTGCGGTACAGGGTGGAGCTGCTCATACACATGTTGTCCGAGAGGTATCCCACATCTATCTTGTCCGAGGACAGGCGGGCTTCTATCAGTTCGTTGATCTTATGGATAAACTCGTTGTCGAGCTTGTTGAGCGACTCCATGATGGCAGCCGACTTGCTTGCCGTCTCGCCCGATTGGTTGCGGAAGTGTTCCGACAGAATGCGGCGGTTCTGCATCAGGTTTTCGATGCGGCTGTGCAGCAGGCTGGCGCTGAAGGGCTTGGTCAGGTACGAGTCGGCGCCCACGGCATAGCCCTCTTCCTTGTCGTGCAGCGAGTCCTTGGCCGTAAGCAGGATGATGGGGATGTGGCACGTGCGGACGTCGGACTTCAGCGTTCGGCACATTTCGTTGCCGTCCATCACGGGCATCATGATGTCGCTAACGATGATGTCGGGGATAACCTTCAGGGCGGTGTCCATTCCTTCCTTGCCGTTGGTGGCGGTTCGTACGTCGAATTGGTTGCCGAACGACTCGGCAATGTAGTCGCGGATGTCCTGATTGTCTTCTACGACCAGCAGGATGGGGCGTTCGTCGGCGTGCGAATCCGATGTCTGTTCAGTCTCCTTGTCTGTTTCGCCCTCTCGGCGGAGGTCGGTGTGCAGGGCGTTGGGATAGAAGTTGTCGGTCAGCAGACTGACGCAGAAGGTGCTGCCCTGGTTGGGCTTGCTTTCCACGCTGATTTCGCCTTCGTGCAGTTTGACGAGGTTTTTCACTAAGGCCAGCCCGATGCCTGTACCCGAAGCCTGATGCTTTCCGCCTTCCTGATAATAGCGTTCGAAGATGTGGGGCAGCGCATCGGGGTGAATACCGTAGCCCGTATCGCTGACCCAGAATTGGGTGTATCTGACGCCGGCACGCTCGGTAAGGCGTATTCCGATGGTGATGCTGCCCTTTTCGGTGTACTTGATGGCGTTCGAGATGAGGTTGTCCAGTATCGTCTGTATCATCTCTATGTCGAAATACATGGTTATGTTTTCGTTCTGCATGTCCAGCCTGAATTCCACCTCCGGTTTACGGTTCAGTTCCTTGTACTTCAGCCCGATTTCGTAGATTACCGGAACAATGTTTCCCCGGATTACACACAGTTTCCGGTTTCGTGTCTCGGTCTTGCGGAACTCCAGAATCTGGTTGATGAGGTTGAGCAGCCGCATGGCACTCTGGTGGATGACGCTCAGCTTCTGTGCATCCTTGGCCGACAGTGAGTTGTCCTTCTGCATATCTTCTAAGGGTCCCAGTATCAGGGTGAGCGGAGTGCGCAGTTCGTGGGTGATGTTGGTGTAGAAGCGCAGGCGTTCGTTGTTCAGTTCCTGTTCGTGTTGCAGGTTCTGCTTCTCTATTTTGTACAGGGTCTCGGCATCAAGTCTTTTCTTGTAGATGTAGAGCAGTACGGCCACGACAGACAATCCCAGTACGAAGTAGATGGCTTTGGCCCACCAGGTTAGCCACAGGGGCGGGGCTATGTATATGTTTAGTGTAGTCAGGTTATTGTCGGGCCACTGCTGGTTGCGCATGCGTGTCCTTATCTGCAGCTGGTATTTTCCGGGAGGCAGATTTCGGAAAGTCAGGTTGTGCAGATCGGTCACCGTGTACCACGAGCTTTCGAGTCCTTTCAGCATGTAGGCATATTCCACCTGGTCAGCCAGGGCATAATTCTGGACGTTGCATGCGACGCTGAAGCTGTTTTGCTGATGTTCCAGTCGCACGCTTTTGGCTCCGTACAAGGGGATGATGGTTGACGTGTTTTCGATGTTTTCGGTAGGTTCGTGGATGGTGAGGTAGTTGATGTATGCAGGTGGCGACTGCCGCTCCTGCAAGACTTGTTCAGGGTCGAAGAAGCACAGTCCGTCGATGGAGCCGAAGTACAGATGTCCGACCGAGTCGGTAGCCGTACAGTTGTGGCTGAAGTTTCCCAAGGGCAGGTTGTCGTGCTGGTCGTAGTTGTAGATGGTGTTCCCATTGTCACTCAGACAACTGATGCCCTTATTGGTGCTGAACCAGATGTTTCCTTTGCGGTCTTCGTTGATGGCTTGGATATGTGTATTGGGTAGTCCGTCTTCACGCCGATATACTTTATACTTCCATTCTTTCGGGGAAGGAAAACAGACAAGGCCGTTGCCGGTGGCTGCCCATATGCGTTGTTTGCTGTCTTCGTAGAGGGCATTGATGGTGTTCGAAGGAAACTGTTGGGCTACGTTGAATAAAGCGATGGATTTGAACGACTTGTCGAATACTTCCAGTCCGCCTCCGAAGTAGCCTACCCAAAGCTTCCCTTCCGTGTCTTTCACTACGCATCGCACCAGGTCGTTTGTCGAACCGTAGTGTGCTTTTATCTTCTTTGTATCACGGTCTATCAGATAGATGCCATCGCTGGTGCTGGTCCAGATGTTTCCTGCCTTGTCCTCGTAGAAAGCCCGCACATCCGTATGGCTCTGTCGTTCTGGACATATTTGACGGAAATCGTTGGCCTGATTGTCGAAATAAAGAATGCCTCCGTAGAAGAGTCCGAACCACAATCCGCCTTTGGAGTCGCACATGGATGCCTGTATTGGTGCTCCGGACAGATGTTTGTTATGCTTGTTGTAACAGGCTATGCGTTTGCCCTGGTTGAACAGGTTGATTTCTCCTCCGTCCATGCCTATCCACAGGTTCCCTTTGCGGTCTATGCAGACGCTTGATACGATTTTGCAGGTCAGGAAGTTATTGTCTGCGGGAAAGGGTGAATACTTGTAAGAGGAAAATAGAGGCTGGTTCTGGCTGATGAAGTTGACTCCTCCTCCGTAGGAACCTGCCCAAACGTTGTTATATGTGTCTTGAAACAGGCAGCGGATGGTGGCTTTGGACAAGCCGTATTCGTTGTTTGCTTCTTTGATGATGGTCAGGTGGCTGTTGTCAGGTGAGTGGAACATGTGCTGAGACAGGTCCATAATGGCAATGCCTCCAAACTCCATGCCTATCCACAGCTGGTTGTTATTCAGCTGACGGATGGTGTGGATGCGGTGGGAAAGATTCTTTTCACGGTCGTTGAAGCGGATAAATTTTTCGGCTTCCGGATTGAACAAGGCAAGCCCTTGTCCCGTCCCCACCCAGATGTTTCCGTTACGGTCGCGGCAGATGCTTCCTACTTCGTTGGAAGGCAGACTGTTGGGGTCGTTAGGGTCGTGGGTAAAGTTTTTGATGGTTTTGTCTTTAGTGGACAGTATGCTGAATCCGTTTTCGGCATGTCCTATGTAGAGGATGCCGTCTTCTCCTTTTTCGATGGACCAGATGCCGTTATTGGGGAATCCGGGTACGGTTTGCGAATTGTAGTGGGTGAATGTTCCGGTTCTTTTGTCCAGGTATTCTATGCCTCCCCAGTAGGTGCTGATGAAAAGGTTGCTGTCGTTGGCAGCAATGATTTGGGTGATGTCGTTTGTGATGAGGCTTGCCGGATTATTTGGATCGTGCTTATAGACGGTGATGGTGTTGTTGGCATAATTGTAGGCATTCAGTCCGTCGCGTTGGGTACCAATCCACAGGATAGAGTCTTTGGGGTCATCGAGCACACAGTTCAGTTCGTTGCCCGATATGCTTGGTTTTTGGTTGTTCTCTTCCTTATAATATGCCGAGAAGTTTATGCCGTTGAAGGTATTCAGCCCCTCTTCGGTGGCAAACCACAGGATACCTCTTTTGTCCTGAGCGATGCTTACTACGTGATTGTTGGACAATCCCTGTTTCATGTCCAGGTGCTTTATGATGTAGGGCTGAGCTGCGGTGGTAAGAGGCAGCAACAGGCATAGAGCGAATAATACATTTCTCATTTTACGGTGTATCGTTTCTTGTTCGGTAAGCCAAAAGTACTAATAAATTCGTTAGTTAGTGTGCACGGATCGTTCATTGACCGATTTGTATCTGCTTAATGCACGATTTCGAGCGATTTCTTAACTCTCCGCAAAATATATTTGCACTCGGTTTGAAAAACATAAATTGAAGGTACCATGAAGAATGTTAATTCATTAGCTTTAGCATTACTGTTGAATGTTTGTCCGGCCGTTGCACAGGATGTGACGGTGAACGGTCCGGATCAGAAATTGCAAGTAGCCTTAACTTGCCAGAGCGATGGTGGATTACCGTACTCGGCGTGTGTGACGGAAAGCCCATGCTGAAAGGCTTTTTGAATGATTTGTATATATCCAAATCACGATTTCGAGTTGCGTTTTGAAGCATGGCGGAATAATTTTGTATCCCAAAACAAATCAATTTTATATTAACTTTAATCTATTGGCAAATGGATTCAGAACTAATGAAAAACAATCGAAAACTGGTAATGAGCCTGCTCCTTTGTGCCGGTTTCATTGGCGGTAATCCTCTTGTTGCAGTTGCTAGTTCGGGCGATTATTCGGTGCAGAAAGTCACCCAAAGTACGACAAATCCCAAGCGAACACTGCTGGGAACTGTAGTCGATGCTTCGACCGGTGAAGCATTGATTGGTGTAAACATCCGGTTGAAAGGAACGGAACAGGGAACTATTACGGATATCGACGGAAAGTTCTCTATCGAAGTGACCAGCAAATCGGAACTTCAGGTTTCTTACATAGGTTATAAATCACAGGAATTGGTTGTCGGCGATCTGGGTGTGATAACCATCAAGATGGAGTCGGACAACGAAGTGCTGGACGAAGTTGTCGTTGTAGGTCAGGGTACGCAGAAGAAGGTATCGGTGACAGGTTCTATCACCACCGTCAAGGGTGCCACGCTGAAGGCTCCTTCGTCATCGTTGACCAATGCTTTGGCCGGTAAGCTGTCCGGTATCATTTCGATGACCACCAGCGGTGAGCCGGGTTCGGCTTCCGAGTTCTACATCCGTGGTATCAATACGTTCGGCGGCGTGGCTACTCCGTTGATCCTGTTGGACGGTGTGGAAATCTCCTCGACCGACCTGAACCGCATTCCGGCAGAGTCTATCGAAAGCTTTTCGCTGTTGAAGGATGCTTCGGCCACAGCCATTTACGGTAACCGTGGTGCGAACGGCGTAATGTTGGTCACTACCAAGAAGGGTGCCGAGAATACGAAGGCCACGGTCAACGTCTCTTTGGAAGCTTCTTACTTCAAGCCGATGAATGTGGTCGATTTTGCTGACGGTGCCACTTACATGCGTACTTACAACGAGGCTGCACAGGCCCGAAGCGCAACGACCATTACTTCGCCCCGTTATACGGAAGAGCAGATTCAGAACACGGCCAACGGCACGAATCCGTATGTCTATCCCGATGTGGACTGGTACGACCTGTTGTTCCGGGAAGGCAACTATAACCAGCGTGCCAACGTCAATGTTCAGGGTGGTGGTTCGCGCGTATCCTATTATATGAGCTTGCAGGCCAATCACGATACCGGTCTGTTGGATGCTCCGACCAACTACTATTACAATCCGAACATCAATAACTGGGAATACAACTTCCAGAACAACATTTCGTACAAACTGACCAATACCACGACGGTCGATTTGCGTATGATGGCTCAGATTGGTAACCAGAAGGGACCTAACTATTCCACTTCCGATTTGTACAAGGCGGTTATGTCGGCCAATCCGGTTTCGTTCCCTGCTTATTTCCCTGCCGATGACGAACACATCTACTTCGGTAACGCGGAAGTAAAGTCGGGTGTGTATGGAACCAACCCTTATGCTTACATGATGAGTTCGTTCAAGGAGACCAATTACAATACGTTGAATACTTCTTTGAATCTGACTCAGGACTTGAGTTTCATTACCGAAGGTTTAAGCCTGAAGGCATTGGTCAACTTCAAGAACTGGTCGCAGTCGTATTATTCGCGTTCGCTCACACCTTATTATTATAGGGTAAAGGACGGTTCTTTCGACCCGGCTACCGGTGCTTACGAACTGGATCTGCTGCAGACCGGTACCGATTACGTCAGCCAGTCGGGCATATCCAAGTCGGCCGACCAGACTTTCTACTTCGACGTGCGTGCCGACTGGAAGCGCAGCTTCGGCGAGCACAACCTGACTGCGATGTTGATGTACATGATGCGTGAATACCGCAGCGATGTGTTGCCTAACCGCAACCAGGGTTACTCCGGTCGTCTGACTTACGACTATGCCAACAAATACTTGTTCGAATTCAACTTTGGTTACAATGGTTCCGAGCGTTTGGCTGCCGGCGAGCGCTTCGAGTTCTTCCCGGCTGCTTCTATAGGTTGGGTGGCCAGTGCGGAAAACTTCTGGAAACCGATTTCGCAATACATTAACCATTTCAAGATAAGAGCTTCATACGGTCTGGTAGGTAGCGATGAGTTCAACAGCAGTGCTCCTCACTTCCTCTATCAGAACAACATCAGCATCGGAGCCGGACACAACTTCTGGACCGGTCTGCCTACCAACGAAACTTACCGCAGTGGTCCCGCCTTCTATGTGCTGGCTGTGGAGAATGCCGGTTGGGAGCACGTAAAGAAGTTCGATATCGGTGTGGACATGTCGATTCTGAACCAGATCAACATCACGTTCGATTACTTCCACGACCTTCGCGACCGCATCCTGATGGCGCGTGCTTCCTGGCCCAACCTGTTAGGATACTGGGGTTCGGTGCCTTGGAGCAACATCGGCGAGGTAGTGAACCAAGGTGTGGAACTGAGTATCAACTGGAGCAAACAGTTCGGTAAAGACTGGACGGTAGATTTCCGCGGTAACTTCACTTACAACCAGAATGAGTACAAATACGTGGACGAACCCGAATATCCCTACGTATGGCAGACAAAGACCGGAAAGCCGCTGAACGTGCAGACGGGTTACATTGCCGAAGGTCTGTTCGCGAGTCAGGAAGAAATTGACAACTGGGCCGACCAGTCGCAGCTGGGTGCCAACATCATGCCGGGCGACATCAAGTATCGTGACGTGAACGGCGACGGACAGATTACGACCGAGGACCAGGTGATGCTGTCGCCTTACGATGAAATTCCCCGCATACAATACGGTTTCGGACTGAACGTGTCGTATAAGAAGTTCGATTTCGGCGTATTCTTCAACGGTTCGGCCAAGCGGAAGATTATGATCAACAGCGGTTATGCCCCCTTCCTGTCGGGTGGTGGCGACGGCTCGAACGTAGAAAGTCTGGAGCGCAACCTGATGCAGTGGATTGCTGACGATCACTGGTCGGTGGACAACCCCAATCCGAATGCGGCTTATCCGCGTCTGGGTGTGACCAGTGCCGACATCAACAACAACATTCAGCCCAGCTCGTACTGGCTGCGCAACGGTAACTTCCTGCGCTTCAAGACGCTTGAAATCGGTTACCGCTTCCCGATGTGCCGTGTTTACTTCAACGGCGACAATCTGGCCGTGTTCAGTCCCTTCAAGTTGTGGGATCCCGAACTTGACTGGAACTCCTATCCGTTGCAACGTACATTTAACTTAGGCGTTCAGTTTACATTCTAAAAAAGCTGGTTTTAACATACATAGTAATAAAGATATGAAACTATTTAAGAAATTAACCCATATAACGCAGGCTTTGCTGATACCCTGCTGCCTGCTCACTTCGTGCAACTATCTGGATGTCATTCCGCCTGCACAGGCCGATTTTGACGATACGATGAAAGACGAGGCTGCTACTTTGAGCTTCCTGTTTACCTGTTACGGCTACGTGCCCCGCTGTCAGGTTTACGACTTCAAGGCTTACGAACTGTCGGCCGACGAGGTCATCTTCCCGAAAGATTGGGACATGTATGGCCAGCAAATGGCTTGGGGAACAGTATCTCCTTCCTACTATAAAGTGTGGAACGGCAGTCAGACATCGGACGATTTCAACATTTGGACTCCCAGTTACAACTGGATTGGTTATGTTCACCATTTCCTCAGTCTGATTGACGAACTGCAGCCGACGGGTGTGACCGAAGAAGACAAGGCTCAGTACAAGGCCGAGTGCTACTTCCTCGAGGCTTACTACCACTTCCGCGTGCTGCAGGCTTTCGGCCCGTGTCCGATCATTGCCGAGAAGGTGGATCCGAACATCACGAACGAAGAGATTCCCGGACGTTCGCACTTCGATTATTGCGTGGATTGGATTGTGCAGAAGCTGGACGATGCAGCTGCCGTACTCCCTGCCGTACGCGAAACGGCCGACCTGGGACGTGCTACCTCTACCATCGCCAAGTGTCTGAAGGCACGCGTACTGCTGTATGCCGCTTCGCCGTTGTGGAACGGTTCGTTCCCAACTCCGGGATGGAAGAATACCAACTACGAGACTCCGGGCTATGGCACCGAACTGGTAAGCACGTCGTACGATGAGACGAAGTGGACCCGCGCCCTGACTGCCTGCCAGGAGGCTTTGGAGGCTGCCCAGGCTGCCGGTTACCAGCTCTTCGACATCGAGGCTGCCAACGAGAAGGCCGAGCGCGACGGCATCGACCTGCCTTTCATCCCGGGACGTGAGGAGGATACGGAAGAGAACATCCTCTTCAAGCAGCGTGTGCGCATGTTCCAGTATCTGGTAACTGCCACCGAGGGCGACAACAACAAGGAGCTCATTTGGGGACAGCGCATTGATTCGGACGGCACCAACAGCGGTGAAGCTACGACAGCCCGTCTGCCGAACCGTGTAGTGAAGAAGAGTGATGGTAGCTGGAACGGCGGTTGGGCCGGATTTGCACCGACTCTGTACACCGTGCAGCACTTCTATACCGAAAACGGAGAATTGCCCGAGGACGACCCCGACTTCTTCCCGCAGAGCGAGTGGTACACCCGCTTCTACGAAGGTACCTCCAGTCCGTCGCTGACAACCGACCTCGACGGCGAGGACGTGAAGAACGACATCATCAAGCTGAACGCCCGTCGCGAGGCCCGTTTCTACGCCTGGATTGCTTACGACGGATGCGAATATGCCAAGAAGATCAATAACGGAAACCCGCTGTGGCTGAACTTTAAGAATACGAACACCAACGGTTGGCGTGCTTCCGACTCGCGTAACATCTCCGGAACGGGCTATCTGTCGAAGAAGTTTATCGATCCGGCCATCAACTACACCACGAGCGGTTCGACCAACCATGCTGCCGCCCGTCGTCCGTACATCCGTATGGCCGAGCTTTACCTGAACCTGGCCGAGTGCTATGCCGCTCTGAATCGTGAAGGTGAAGCGTTGGACAATCTGAACATCATCCGCCAGCGTGCAGGCATCAGAGACCTGACGTCGGCCGACCTTTCGGAAATGAGCCTGATGGACTGGGTGCGCAACGAACGCTTTGTGGAACTGTTCGAGGAAGGACACCGCTATTACGACCTGCGCCGCTGGGCGATTGCTCCCGACATGCTGAAGGCCGGAACGCGCTTCGGGCTGAACGGTCTGACGCTGAACCCGACCTTCGAGGAATTCAACACTCCGATGCTCATCGACCAGCCCTTCAAGTGGGACAACAAGCAGTACCTGCTTCCTGTATGGTCGAGAAGTGATTACGATGAACTTTACAGTAACCCGCAGATGGTACAGGCTCCGGGATATTAATATTCTTAATATAAACAACGCATTTTATGAAAATAAATAATATATGGTTGGCAGGCGGATTGCTTCTGTTGGCAGCCTGCAACGAGTCGGAATACGATCTGGAGAATCTGGTTCCGGCGGAATATCATAAGATTCTTTACGTGAACGACAGCGGCAAGCAGGAGCTTACCCTGTTCGATACGGAGGAGGACAACACGTACACCTTCTCGGTGTTCAAGGCCGGAAGCGACCCTTATCAGACGGCGTCGGTCGATGTCAACGTCCTGTCGCAGGAAGAGGTGGACAGCGAATACAGCCAGTTGGAAGGCGTCAGCTACAAGGTGCTGGGCACGGACTGCTACTCGCTCGATGCCACTCATCTGGATTTCTCGGTCGAAGACCGCTACAAGCTGGTGAACATTGCGCTGAAGCCGCAACAGGTGAAGGCGCAGATGGAGGCCGACCCCGAGTCGGTGTGGGTGCTGCCTCTGCACGTGACCAGCGAGAGCGACTCCATCAATGCCAATAAGGACGAACTCTTCCTGCAGATTGTGGACGTCATCATGCCGGCAATGGGCTTTACCAACACGTCGGTTTCGGTGGAACAGTTCGACTACGGTTCGGCAACCGACCTGACCGAGAACATCGGCATCGGCCTTGATACCGACAACAAGTGGGACATCACCGCCCAGCTGGTTGTGGATGAGGACTACATTGCCGAGTACAACGAAGAAAACGGTACCGTCTATCAGATGCTGCCCGAAGGAACCTATACCGTTCCCGAGTCGGTAACGCTGGCTTCGGGTATCACCAATTCGGGCATCTCGGTTTCGGTGACAGCCAGCACCCTCGAACCGGGCGACTACATGCTGCCCATCCGCATCGAAAGCGTTTCGCAGTTCTCTATTTCGGCCGATAAGGCTGTTTATCCGCTGACCATCCGCATCATGGCTCCCGAACTGGATCGTACGGGCTGGACGGCCGAGGCCAATACGGAAGAGCTTACGGGCGAAGGTGCAAGTGGTAAGGCCGGCTGTGCCATCGATGGCGACCTGAGCACTTACTGGCACTCGATGTGGCAGTCGGGAACGAATCCGGGCATGCCTTACGAAATCATTGTCGATACGCAGGCCGAGCACACCTTTGCACAGTTCGCTCTGGTTCAGCGCCAGCACGATACGTATATGGATACCGCTTACGGTAAGTTCTACGTCAGCTCCGACAAGGAAGAGTGGACCCAGGTAGGCAGCTTCTCACTGGAGCAGATTACCACCGCCCAGACCTTTGGCGTGATTCCGACCCAGGGACGTTACTTCAAGGTTGTCATCGAAGCCAGCTATCGTGGCAACAATGCTTCGCTCAGCGAAATCTACGCTTACGGATTCTAACGACAGAGGTCCTGCCGAAAGGCTCTGAACATACTGAAGGGTGCTCCCGGATGACGGGGCACCCTTTTGCTTTGCCGATACCCTATGTAGGGAAGTTTTATATCTTTGCATTATTGAATACGATTAAACGATTTTCTTTATCATGAAAAACAGGCTGATTACTTTGCTGCTGGGGCTGTTCTTTGTTTTGGCTCCAGTGATTCCGGCTGCTGCCCAGGTATCCTTTGGCAAGGCCGGCAAGTTTAACGACGGATGGCTGTTCACGCTCTCCGACGATTCGTTGATGTCCTCCACCGACTACGATGATGCCCGCTGGCGCAGGCTCGATTTGCCTCACGACTGGTCGGTTGAACATCATTTGTCGCCTTCGTTAGCCAGCTGTACCGGCTATCTGCCCGGCGGTGTGGGCTGGTATCGCAAGCATTTCCGCATCGACGACGATGCGGCGCGTCATTACATCTACTTCGAGGGTATATACAACCGTAGCGAAGTTTATCTGAACGGGCATCTGCTGGGTAAGCGTCCGAATGGTTACATTTCCTTCATGTACGACATGACTCCTTATCTGAAGGAAGGCGACAACGTGCTGGCGGTGCGCGTGGACCACAGCCGATATGCCGATTCGCGCTGGTACACGGGTTCGGGCATCTACCGCGACGTGTGGATGGTGTCGGCTTCAGACATTCACTTTGCCCAGTGGGGAGTAGGGTGGCACGCTGCTTCGCTCACCGACCGCCGGGCTGTGGTGGCTGTCGATGTGGAGGTGGAGAAGCACGTGGATGCTACAGGCCGGCTGGAAGTGAAAGCTGCGCTGCTCGATGCCGCTGGCCGGCAGGTGGCACAGGGCACTGCACGGATGGCCGACCGCAAGGCCGGACTGTCCAAACTCGCCTTGAGCCTGCGGGTGAGCAATCCGAAACGCTGGGACCTCGATAGCCCTTATTTATATACGTTGAGAACGGAGCTGCTGCAGGACGGCACGGTGCTGGACAGCTGTCTGACCACCGTCGGACTGCGTACGCTGGAGTTCGACCCTGACAAAGGATTTGCGCTGAATGGCCGCTGGATGAAGGTGAAAGGTGTCTGCCTGCACCACGATGCCGGTGTGCTGGGGGCCGTAGTACCGTCCGAGGTGTGGAAACGCCGCCTGAAGAACCTGAAAGGCATTGGCGTGAATGCCATCCGCATGAGCCATAATCCGCAGGCATCGGTGCTTTACGACTGGTGCGACCGCCTGGGACTGCTGGTGATGGACGAGGCTTCGGACGAGTGGGAGTTTCCCAAACGCAAGTGGATTAAAGGCTGGAATGTGGGCGAACCGGGTTATGACGGATCGTTCGACTTCTTCGAGGAATGGATCGAACGCGACGTGACGGACATGGTGCGCCGCGACCGCAATCATCCCAGCATCTTCCTGTGGAGCATCGGCAACGAGGTGGACTATCCCAACGACCCCTATTCGCATCCGGTGCTCGACGGAGCGACCATCAATCAGCCCATGTTCGGTGGCTACAAGCCCGACGCTCCCGATGCCATGCGTATCGGTGCGATAGCCCGCCGTCTGGCGGCTTG
>CABROZ010000056.1 GCA_902472795.1 uncultured Bacteroides sp.
GCCTTTATCCTGATGGAAGAAAAATCGTCCACCTTCCGCACTTCGTTCACCCGTTCATCTTGTGCCAACGCACCTATTGCTCCGGCAAAAGCCAAGAGCAATGCAATCATTACACCTATAATATTTGTTTTCATTTCACTGTTCCGATTGATAATTTAAATTTATCCTATCTGACGTCCGTCGAAGAAGCGGATGGTACGGGTAGTCTGTTTAGCCTGGCTTTCGTTGTGTGTTACCATTACAATGGTACGCCCGTCTTCCTTGTTCAGCTGGTGCAACAAATCCATAACCTCGGCACCCATCTTGGAATCCAGATTACCGGTAGGCTCGTCGGCGAGGATAATCTCCGGATTTCCGATGATGGCACGCGCTATGGCTACACGCTGGCACTGACCGCCGGAAAGCTGTGTAGGCATGTGGCGCATACGGTGGCTAAGTCCAACCTTTTCCAACACTTCTTCGGCCAGGCGACGGCGCTCCTTGGCAGAGACCTTGCGATATAGTAACGGCAATTCTACATTGTCTATCACATTCAGCGAATTGATCAGATGGAACGACTGGAACACAAAGCCCAGATTCTTGTTGCGGAAAGCAGCCAGTTCTTTGTCCTTCATTCCCTCGACACGCGTACCGGCTATTTCGATGGTACCGCTGGTAGGAGTGTCAAGCAAGCCCATAATGTTAAGCAAAGTGGACTTTCCACATCCGGAAGGTCCCATAATACTCAGGAATTCGCCTTGTTCTACTTCGAGGTTCACGTTCTCCAATGCTTGAGTTTCAATCTCGTCTGTACGGTAAATCTTGTTGATACCGGTCAATTTAATCATGTCCATAATTGTATGTTGTTTATAGTTATTATATTCTTTGTTTTGCACCTCAGAGTACACTGAGATCTCTGTTTTACCACAGATTACTCAGATTAACACAGATGGCAAATTAAATCTGTGTAAATCTGTGTAATCTGTGGTGTCTCATTCACCATAGAGAGAACAAAGTTACATTTTCTCCTCTGTGAAACTCTGTGTCCTCTGTGGTGAACTTAATTCAAAAGTCATGCCAAAAAGGCTTTTATCTGATTATCTGCACTTTACAAAAATCGTTCTGTGTCCGATAATGAACACTCTGTTCGATTTCAGCGAACATCCGTACAGATAAGGACAACTTTATTCATCCCTCAGCGCTTCCGTCGGCGGAATGGTGCTGATACGTCGCGCAGGAATATAGATACCTACCAGTACCACGACCAGCAGGATGAAGTAGATGATGAGCGACACGATAGCGAAATGCAGCCCGAAGTGGTCCACCCAACAGGGCATGGTGCTCGTCATCCAGGCACTTCCCTTATTCAGTCCCTCGCTGAGCCCGTATTGCAGGTAGAGGAAGCAGCCTATCAGGGTAGCTACCGTCGTGAGTACCACACCTTCGCCCATCAACTGAAGCCGGATGCGGCGTGGCGTAGCACCGTAGGACAGCATGATGCCTACCTCCTCGCGCCGTGTACGGGTCTGTAGCCAGAAGGTACCGACAACACCTAAACAGAGGTTGACAAGAAAGAACAGGGCTATACTCAGGTTGCGGCGATAAAGTGACGTCGCAGTACCAAACTCACTGATCCGGTTGATGCTGTCGTACGACTGCAAGTCGCGTGCATAAAGGTTACCAACCCGCATCTGGCGAACCATCCAAGGACGGAACTCATGCAGGAAGCGGTCCATGCTGACACCCTCCTTCAAACGGATGACTACGTGCATATCGTTCACACTGGAAAGAATATCGGGATGCAATATCGGCTCGAAGGCGACAGGAACAGGACGACAGTCGTTGGTGTACTTGAAAGTTCCTACCGCACCTACCACAACGGGCAAATAGACCGTATCCGTCTCGTTCGTCATCCAGCAACGCAGATTCTTGTTGTAAACACGGGTATGAAACAAGGCTTCCTGTGCATACTCACTCAGTACAACATTCATCCCGCCATACGTATGATCCGACAATTCTTCGGGCGTCATGCTGCCCTGCACGGGTCGGAAGCCGAATGTTTCAAAGAAATGTGTATGGGGCAGAAATTCAACATACATAAGGTCAAGCCCCACCGTATCACCTTCTGCCATCAGAGTGGAAGTACTACTTCCTTGCGAACCGGGATATGCGAAAGAAAGTACGGGAGTGGCCTGCTCTACATCGGGATGCTGGCGGGCACGTTCCACGATATTCAGATACGCCTGCATCAGCGAAGCAGAGTCGGTAGCCTGAGCATCATAGCCCGGCGCCTGCGGTTGCAACATACCGACGGACACCATGCAGAGGCGGTCGGCATCGTAGCCAAGCGGGAGGTGACGGTCGTAAGTCACCACAATAACAGGATCGAAGATAATCCACGAAAGAACAGCGACCAGTATCAGTTCGGCCAGCAGCCAGCCATTGCGGCGGCGACGGGTCCATAAGGTTTTTAAGATAAGGGTAAACATAAAAATGAAGAATTTATAGAAATGAAGAATGAAGAATGAGGAATGAAGAATTTATACGAATGAGGAATATCAATGTCAGCATCCGCATGGCAATTCTTCATTCTTAATTCTTCATTCTTCATTAAATAATTATCTTTTCTCATACAGCGAATACACAATCGGTTTGCGAAGCGACATCCATGCCGGCAGAAGGGCCGACAGCAGGTTCAGTGCCAGGCAGAGCAGGAAAGCGATGGCAAAGACGGCAGGAGCGAAAAGCATCTCGCCCGACACGTAGGCATCGACTCCTTGCGGCACAGCTTCGGACCACTGGTCGAGCAGCGTGAAAATCCACTCACGCCCCAAGTAGACAACAATCCACGCCAGCACCAATCCCAACAGACCACCCGCCAGCGTCAGGAAGAAGTTTTCCCACATCACTTGCGAAAGCAGTATGTTGCGTCCTGCACCAAACGACTTACGAACTCCCATCTCGGGCAAGCGGCTCTCCATACGACTGGCAATAAGGCCGCTCAGGTTGAGGGCAGGCACCAATAGCAACACCAGTACCACGACGATCAGATAACCCGCCGTCTTCCAAGGATTGAAGCCTGCATCCGATGGATGACTTTGGAAAACACTGAGCCAGTGCGAAGTTGGCTGCTTCCACAACTCCAACTGCCACTGATCCTTGTACTGTAGGTTCACCCGCCTCGTCAAGTCTCTGATTTCTGCCCGCAAAGCATCAGCCTGTGCCTTGTCCTTCACAAGAAAAGTGACGGAATAAATGCCACTATACGGGAACTTGTCTGAATACGGTTTCTTATAATTTCCGAAAACCGAATAAGGCAAATAGACCTGAGCATACGACTTCGAGGTGAGATAGCTGGCACCGCGTACAACGCCGCACACACGATAGTTGACATAATCCAACGAAAACGAACGTCCGACAACATTTTGGGTCGTACCGAACAGACGACGCGCCAGGTCATCGGAGATCACAGCCGTATGGATGCCACTTGCCAAATCGGAATCGGTGAAAGGATTTCCTTCCAAAAAGCGGAATGAGTAGATGCGGAAAAAGGCTGGATCTGTAAGCTTTAAAGCCACTTTAAAGTCACCGCTCAAATCGGTAGGCTGTATGTAAAAGGATTCATCCATGCCATAGTCCACAATGGCAGAAACTGCCTCTACGTTCTTTAACGGATACATCCACTCCTGCACAGCCTGAAACGACAGTCCAGCCTGAACGGTATATTCCTCCGAACGAAAACTGGCATGAGTCAGATACAACGTATTTTCCCGGTTCACCTCAGGATAGACAGGTGCAAGCTTCACATAGTAAACCACCGCCACAATCACCGTCATGGCGATAGCCAGCCCTGTGCCGGCAATGTAGAGCGTACTGAACAGGCGGTTCTGCCTGAACAATGCAAGGGCTTGTTTGAAATAGGTCTTTAGCATGATAATTTATGGCCTCACCCCCAGCCCCTCTCCCAAGGAGAGGGGAGGAAAGATGTGACCGGTTATTTATTACACTATATATATTTCTATTATTTCTATCATTCTTAATTTCCTTCTCCTTGGGAGAGGGGTTAGGGGTGAGGCTCTATTCCTCCCTCAATGCCTCCACCGGCAACGCACGTGCCGCACGGCGCACAGGAATATACGTTCCGACCAATGCTATCAACACCAGAACCAGGTAGCTGAGTGCCAGTACCACGGTGAAGTGGAAGCCGAAACGGTTTTGCCCGTAGGCGGGATTGGGCACGAACTTGTCATTCATCTCTACCGCGTACAGGCCGTTGGCGTGTGCATGATAGAACAGGAAGGGGATGACCAGCACGAAGGCTATCGTCAGCAACAGCCAAGCTTCGATGAGAAACTGCCGCACGATGCATCCTTGCGAAGCCCCCATGCTACGCATCACCCCAATCTCGCCGCGACGGGCATTACTGCGTATCCAAAAGGTGCCCACCATGCCCAGGAAAATGCAGAGCAGGGCGAAACCCGTCAGAGCGTATTGCAAACGAAGCTTGTTGGTGACACCGCTCTTCATGGCATAGGCCTCGCTCAGCTCCGAAAATTCCTTCAGACTGTCGAAGTAGAAGTTGCCGACGGAGAGCTGCGGCGCCACTTCCTGCTGGAAACGCTGCTTGAAGGCTGACACGTCCACACCCGGCTTCAGACGGATGACAAAATTGTACCACCACGGCATATACTGGCTTCCATACATTTCGCTGTACATGGTGACAATGAGCGGATAAGGCTGCTCGTAGTCGCGATGCTTGAAGTCGCGGAATACGCCCGCTACCTCCAAAGCATCCTCGCCCTGGTAGACTTTCTTTCCTACGGCATCGGTCGTACCAAACAGGCGCTGAGCCAGCCGTTCGGAGATGAATGCCTTGTCTTCCACCTGTTCAGGCACCTGGATGTCACCGCCTGTACGGGCATCCTTCATGCCATAGGTATGAAGCATATTGCTGCCATCGGTTGCCACAAAGCAATAAGACTGGGCATGTACGAAACCTTCCCTTTTGTGCAAAGAGGCGGTATCGGCATAGATTTGCGTACCGCTCCACGAGCTGCTACAAGGGAAACTTCGATTACCGGAGATGGTCCAACACTCCACCTCGGGTTGCTCGCGTACGATGCGGGCAAGGCGCGTGTAGGCCACCAGATTCATCGAGTCGGAAGCCATGTCGGGGTCGAAGTTGCCGTTCGTCTCGTCATACATGCCGATGTTCACCACATAAAGCCCTTCGGGATTATAGCCCCGGTCGATAGCACGGTTGGCAGTCAATACATAGATAGGATCGATAACAGTCCAGAGGAAGAAACTGACGACCAGCAGTTCCAGAAATATCCAGGCGTTCTGACGACGCTGGTTCCATAATTGGTGTAAGATGGTTTGAAGCATAAGATTTCTTTTTTTGAGAAGTTAAAGAAGTTAGAGTAGTTATAGAAGTTAAGGCCGATAGTCTTGTAAGCTATTAACCATAGCATTAACTTTAACTTCTAACGAAGCATAGCGAAGTGATAACTTCTTAACTTCTCTAACTTCTACATTTTTATTATCTTTTCGTATTCAACGATTCCATAATCGGATGCCGCATCGCCCCAAGCGCAGGTACAAGGGCCGACACCACATTGAGCACCACACACACGGCCAGCGCGCAGCCGAACACGGCGGGATTAAACAGCATCTCGGGGGTGAGCGAAGTGGAGAGCGAAGTGTCATATATATTCTGGTCGAACAGCGTCAGAATCCAGTCGCTGGCCGTCAACACAATCAGGTAGGAGAACAACAGGCCTGCCAGACCGCCCAGCAGTGTGAGCAACAGGTTCTCGCAGAGCACCTGCTCCAGCAGCCGACGGCGTGTAGCCCCGTAGGCCTTGCGGATGCCCAGCTCGGCAATGCGGCTGTCCATGCGCGAAGAAATCATGCCGCTCAGGTTCAAGGCAGGGATGAAGAGCAGGGCCAACAGGATGTAGAGGAAATCCTTGACAAGCTCCATCGTGTCGGGTGCCTTCTCCAGATCCTGGCGGAAAGTGCTGAGCCAGTAAGGATCGGGCTGGCCCATCAGGTCGTATTCATAATCCTTGTCCTGCTGGGTATAGCGCCGGAACACATCCTGCACCTCGCTGCGCACGGTTTCGAAGTTCTCCGCATCGTCCACCAGCAGCGACACAAACACATTGCCCAGCAATCCTTGCCTGTCCAGCTCTTTGGAAATATACTGCGCATTGAGCAAGGGCAGCCACAGGTCGCCCGCCGTCTCGGGCGTGGCATTGGAAACATCCCGCACCACGCCACACACGCGGTAGTCGCGCCCGTTGAAACTGAAATGACGCCCCGTCACTCCCTCGGTGGCGGCAAACAACCGCTTGGCCAGCGACTCACCGATGACAGCCACCTGCGCCTTTGCTTCCACATCTTCCTGCGCGAATGGCTGGCCGTCAACAAAACGGAAGGAAAAGACTTTCCAGAAAGCGCCGTTGGCAAAACGGGGAGTAGCTTTGAAGGGCTTTACGTCTGTGGCAGACACCTGATAATCTCCCCAAAAATCAATCACACTGCCCGCCACCTGCTCCACATGAGGCAACCCCGGCAGCATCTGGTCCACCACATAGTAGGCCACGCCGCCGTAGATGTTCCAGTTCTCGGGCTTTCCCTTCGGATAGCGTTTCAGGGGCTTCAACACCAGCGTGCGGTCGCGGTTATACTCGGGATAGACGGGGCCGAACTTGACGTAGAAGATGATGAACAGCGTCATCACCAGCGCAATGGACAGACCCGTGCCCACCACGTAGATGCCTGTAAAGAGGCGGTTCTGCCGCATCAGGGTCCAGGCTTGTTTGAAATAATTCTTCAGCATAGCTATTTCTTGTTTGTTTCACCACAGAGGGCACAGAGTTTCACAGAGTTTTTATTTAATCCATCACAGATTATATTCTCTGTGATAATCTATATAATCCGTGGTGCATCATACAGATTATCTCCTCTGTGAAACTCTGTGTCCTCTGTGGTGAGCGTTTCTCATTTCTTCAGTTTCAGTTTGTTCTTGTTCTTATACTGGCTCATGTCGCTTACGACTACCTGGTCACCAGGTTTGAGGCCCGAAACCACTTCGACGTACTCGAAGTTGGAGTCGCCCAGCTGCACCTTGCGCTTCACGAGCTGGTCGTCGCCGTCGCGCACAAAGAGTTCGTACTCGCCACGGCCCACGTAGTAACTGGCATTGGCCAGCCGCATCACGTCTTCCTTGACGGAATTCATCACATAGACATCGGTCTTCAGTCCCGAGCGCAGGCGGCGGTTGCTGTCGTCCTCTAATTGGACGGTGAAGGAAATGACCCCGTTCTTCGAAAGCGGAGTAACGCTGCTCACCTGCCCTTCCAGCTTCTCGCTGCCTATCTTCACGATGGCCCGTCCGCCGGCTGCCACACGGTCGCCGTAGGTATCGGCTATCTCACCCTCCACCTTGAAGTGACTCAAGTCGGAGATAACGGCTATCTGCGTGCCTTCGCCCACCTGCACACCTATCTGATTGTTGATATAGGTAAGGATAGCCTTGCGGGGCGAACGCACCTGTGCGTCGTCCAGCGTACGCTTGGTCTCGGCCAGACTCTTGCGGAAGATGCTCAAGTCCAGTTCCTGCACCTTGTATTCGGCTGCCAGCACCTCCTGTTCGTTTTCGTACTGCTGACGCAGCTGCTCCAGTTCCAACTGGGCCACGTTAACACTCAGCTCGGCCTGACGCACCTTGTCGGTGGTACCCGAGCCAAGGCTGTCGAGGTACTGCTCGTTGCGAAGCTCCACCTTCATGCGGTTCAGCTTCATTTCGGACACCTTGATCTGCATGACTAAGTCTTTCAGCTTGGTTTCGTTGTTCACCTTCAACTGCTGAAGTTTATAGGTACGCATCTGTTCTTCGTCGAGTTGCTTCTTGTATTCGGTCTCGGCACTCTGCAAATCCAGCTTCAGGATGGGCGTGCCCACATCCACACTGTCGCCGCCTTTCTTATATACTTCGAGGATGCGGGTATTGATGGGCGAGTTGATGATTTCCTCGAATGCCGGTACCACCTTGCCCGAGGCGCTGACGCTGACTTCGATCGTTCCCTGATCCACCTGTGAGAAGACAAGGTCCTTCTCTTTTACTCCTGTCCGCATCAGCGAGATGAGGACACTAATTACCACAACACCTGCGGCACCTGCGATGCCGTAACGAATCCACTTCTTGTTGCGCTCCTTACGACGCACTTCTTTCGGAATTTCTCTATCCATACCTTTATATTATATTGTTCTTATTTTCTTTGCTTTTACTCTTCTATCAGATCATCCTTTCTTCCTGACGGAAACGGACAGTCCGAAAAGATTCACACCTTTTTCCTGCGAAATATGTGCCAAAATCGTAAACTTCTGATTTACAGAACAAATTGAAAAATCCGAGGTGTCCGATTTCGAACACAGTGTACATTTTTGGATAATCTGATCCGAACACCTGCCTACACTAATCGCTCCCCCCAAAGAACAGATGGAACTGAACCGGTCACCGAAAGACGATCCAAGAAGCAAGATTACAGGGAAAATATGAACAAAAGCGAAAATATGAACATTCGTTGAAGAAATATAGACGTTATACTCCCGACATAACCGCCTATCTTTGCAGCAAATAACAAAAG
The DNA here is from genome assembly GCA_902472795.1 of uncultured Bacteroides sp. GTDB lineage: Bacteria > Bacteroidota > Bacteroidia > Bacteroidales > Bacteroidaceae > Bacteroides. The sequence continues at coordinate 8,637 of CABROZ010000056.1, forward strand.
ATAGATATGATAAAGAAATTGTTCACATTCACATTTGCCTGCCTGCTTATGGGCAGTGCAGGAGCACAGGAAATGCTGTCTTTAGGACGATGCCTACAGATAGGAATCGAAAACAACCTCGGACTGCAGACCAAACAGAACGAAGTGCGCAAAGGCCAACACGCCATCAGCGAGAACCGCGCCAAGCTGTTGCCGCAGATCAATGCCGTGGCTTCCTTCAATGACAACTTCAACCCGCCCGTATCGGTGACCGATGGTTCGGCCTACGGCAACCCGTACAACGTGACGAAGACCCTGCAATACAACGCTAATGCAGGCCTGCAACTGCAGATGCCGCTCTACAACCAGACGGCTTACACGGCACTGGACATTGCCCGCACGCTGGACAACATCAACCGACTGACCTACGAAAAGGCACGCGAGGACCTCATCCTACAGATAGCCAGGATGTACTACTTGGGACAAAGCACTGCCGAACAGATAGGTATCGTCCGGGAAAACATCGACCGCCTGCGCGAACTGCGCGACATCACCCAGGCCTTCTACGACAACGGCATGGCGATGGAAGTGGATCTGAAGCGCGTCAACATCAACTTGGAGAACATGCAGGTGCAGTACGACAACGCACAAGCCATGCTGACCCAACAGCTCAACCTGCTGAAGTACGTCATGGACTACCCTGCCGACGCCGACATCGCCCTGGAACCCGTGGACACCGAAAACATCCGAACCGCCGAACTGACCGGACTGGATGCCAACCAGTACGAACTGCAACTGCTCCGCTCGCAAGGCAAACTGGCCGAACAGCAGAAACAGATGATCAGCCAGGGCTACCTGCCTTCGCTCAGCCTGACCGCCAACTGGATGTACTCGGCCTACACGGACAAGGCCCGGAACTGGTTTCACTCCGGCCCCTCCAACCATTGGTACAACTCCAACGGCATCGGCCTGACGCTGCGCATCCCCATCTTCGACGGACTGGACAAACGCTCGAAACTGCGGAAAGCAAAGATTGACATCGAAAACATTCGTCTGAATCAGGAGAACATGCAGAAAAACCTCGAAACGCAGTACCTGAACGCCACGAACGACCTGATGAACAACCGCCGCAACTTCCTGAAACAAAAGGACAACTACCGGCTGGCCGAGGACGTCTATGAAGTGACTACCGACCGCTACCGCGAAGGCATCGCCTCGATGACGGAAGTCCTGCAGGACGAGATGCGCATGAGCGAAGCACAGAACAACTACATCAGCGCCCACTACAACTACCGCGTCACCAACCTGACCCTGCTGAAACTGACAGGACAAACGGAAAGCCTGCTGAAATAGGAGGGGACAAGGGGACGAGTTGACAAGGGGAAAAGGGAACAAGTTGACAAGGGGACGAGTTGACGAGTTAACAAGGGAACAAGTTGACGAGTTAACAAGGGAATAAGGAATGTCCTCGTTGCCTGAAGCCTCGTCAACTCGTCAACTACCCCCAAACCCCTCGTGGACTGAAGCCTCGTCAACTTGTCAACTACTCCAAACCCCTCGTGGACTGAAGCCTCGTCAACTTGTCAACTAACTTAAAAACAACATTCAAAATCATATAAACATCATGGAAACGAATAACACTTTACAAGAAAAAGCCAAAAAACTGCGCAAAATGCGCCGTCGTCAACGTATAGCCAGCCTGCTGGGCATTGCCGTCCTCGCCTGGGGAGTGGTGCAGGCAGCCATCCTCTTTCTGGACTACAAGAACACCGAGACCAGCAACGACGCCCAGGTGGAACAGTACATTTCGCCCGTCAACCTGCGCGCATCGGGCTACATCCAGAAGATCTGCTTCACCGAACACCAGAACGTACGTAAGGGCGACACCCTGCTGATACTGGACGACCGCGAATATCGCATCCGCGTGATGGAAGCCGAAGCCGCCCTGAAGGACGCTATGGCCGGTGCCACCGTCATGGATGCCACCTTGCAGACCACCCGAAACAACGCATCGGTGTTCGAAGCCTCCATCGCCGAAGTGGAAATCCGTCTGGCCAAACTGGAGAAAGACCGTCAGCGCTACGCCAACCTGCTGAAGCGGAACGCCGCCACTCCCATCCAATTAGAACAGATTGAGACCGAATACGAAGCTACCCGCAAGAAGCTCGATGCCCTGCAGCGCCAGCAGAAGGCAGCCCGTTCGGGCGTGAACGAAGTGTCGCAACGCCGTCAGAACACCGAAGCTTCCATCCAGCGTGCACAGGCTGCCCTCGACATGGCCCGCCTCAACCTGTCGTACTGCGTAGTGACCGCTCCCTGCGACGGCAAGTTAGGTCGCCGCGCATTGGAAGAAGGCCAGTTTATCGGTGCCGGACAGACCATCACTTACATCGTGCCCGACACGCAAAAGTGGATTGTAGCCAACTACAAGGAAACGCAGGTGGAGAACCTCGCCATCGGCCAGCAGGTACGCATCCGGGTGGATGCCGTCAAAGGCAAGGAATTCACCGGACGCATCACCGCCATCTCGGGTGCCACCGGTTCCAAGTACTCTCTCGTACCCACTGACAACTCCGCCGGCAACTTCGTGAAGATACAGCAGCGCATCCCCGTCCGCATCGACTTCGACCACCTGAGCCGCGAGGACAACGAACGACTGGCCGCCGGCATGATGGTGGTGGTAAAGACAATTAAATGAAGAACGAAGAATGAAGAATGAAGAATGAAGAATTTCCATGCGGAACGTGACATTCTTCATTAAAAAAAATTCCTCATTCTTCATTCATCATTCTTCATTTCCAAAGATTCTTCATTTCCCAAAATTCTTCATTCTTAATTCTTCATTCTTCATTTCCCTATGTCTTCCTATCCCAAAAACTATCCGTTCTACAACTGGGTGCCCAAACCCTTAGGCATCCTGATACTGGTGCTGCTCTTTATCCCCATCCTCACCGTGGGCGGTGTCTATACCGCCAACAGCGGCGAGATGATGAGTGGGCTGGGCATTCAGTCCGAGCATATCCAGTTTGTCGGCTTCCTTACCTCCATCGGCATGGCAGCCTTCTCGCCCTTTTTCTACGAATTAGTGTGCATCCGCCGCGAAAAGATGATGTGCCTTACAGGCTTTGCCGCGATGTACGCCCTGAGCTACGTGTGCGCACGTACCGACAGTGTTTTCCTCCTTGCCCTGTGCAGCCTCATCATGGGCTTTCTGCGCATGGTGCTGATGATGGTGAATCTCTTCACCCTCATCAAGTACGCCTTCGGCATGGAGGCTACGCGCAACATCACGCCCGGCAACGAACCCCGCGATGCCGAAGGTTGGGACCGCTTGGACAGCGAGAAGAGCGTCAGCATGCCCACCATCTATCTGTTCTTCATGATACTGGGACAGATAGGAACCTCGCTCACCGCCTGGTTGGCTTACGAGTACGAGTGGCAGTACGTCTATTACTACATGATGGGCATGACACTGATTGCCATCCTCGTCATCTTCATCACCATGCCCTACCACCGCTATCCCGGCCGACGCTTCCCAATCAATTTCCGCAAGTTCGGCAGCGTGGTCATCCTCTGTGCCATGTGCACGTCGGTGGTCTATGTGCTGGTCTATGGCAAGGTGCTCGACTGGTACGACGACCCCACCATCCGCTGGGCCACGGCGGCCGCCCTCCTGTTCACCGGGCTGTTCGTCTATATGGAGTCCACACACCGTTCGCCCTACTTCCTGATGGACGTGTTCCGCCTGCGCACCATCCGCACAGGCATCCTGCTTTTCCTGCTGCTGATGGTGCTGAACTCCAGCGCCCTGTTCGTCAACGTGTTCACCGGCGTGGGCATGAAGATAGACAACTGGCAGAACGCCGCGCTGAACAATTGGGCCATCCTGGGCTACTTCATCGGCGCCGTCGTAGCCATTGCGCTGGGCAAACGGGGCGTACACCTGAAGTATCTCTTCGCCTTGGGCTTTGTCTTCATCGGTTTGTCGGCCCTGTTCATGTACTTCGAGGTGCAGACGGCCGGACTGTACGAGCGCATGAAGTATCCGGTCATCATCCGCGCCACGGGCATGATGCTGCTCTACTCGCTGACCGCCGTACTGGCCAACCAGCGCATGCCCTACAAGTATCTGTCCACGTGGATCTGCATCATGCTGACCGTGCGCATGATGCTCGGCCCGGCTGTCGGCACCGCCCTCTACACCAACGTGATGCAGCAACGCCAACAGCACTACATCACCCGCCTGGCTCACGATGCCGACCTGACGTCGCCCGAAACCGCCGCCAGCTACACCGCCACCGTCCGGGGCATGATGCTACAGGGCAAAAGCCGTCAGGAAGCCGAACAGATGGCTGCCCTGTCGGCCAAAGGCAAGGTGCAGGTGCAGGCCACGCTGGCATCGGTCAAGGAGATGTCCGGCTGGACGCTCTATGCCTGCATGGGTTGCGCCGTGCTGGTGCTGGTGATGCCCTATCGCAAAAGGCGAATCACTACAAATACCCATATCTCGTAGAGACGCAAAATTTTGCGTCTTCCAGCGAGCTTCCCTGTCAACGCGCAGCCGTTGCGTGTGATAGAGGCGTAAAATTTTGCGTCTCTACACCGCTCTCCGTGGTGAACCAACCAATATTTTTCACTAACTTAGCCCCCGTATAACCATTATGAACCGCCCCATGAACGAAGAAGACCGCCTGCAAAGGCTCGAACAGGCACTCCAAGCCAACCAACTTATCTGCAGTTCCGAAGGCATACTGACTGCCTTTCCCGCTTCCCTGCGCCGCTCCTACCGCCTATGCGGCCTGTGCCTGATGCTGTGTCGCCGGGGCAGCTTCGACTTCCGTCTGAACGGCCGCGACTTCACCGCCCACGAAGGCCAGACGCTCTTCGTTCCCGAAAACGCCACCATCAAGGTCACAGCCCACACCGACGACTTGGCCGTGGTCATCTTTGCCTACCACATCGAGCCCATACGCGACATCATGGGCAACCTGGCCTTGTCCATGTACCCCTACACCGAGCTGTCGGCCGAGACGTGCTACGTGTGGCACACCGGCGAGGAAGAAGAGCTGTTGCGCTACATCGCCCTGTTAGACAACACCCTGATGCACGGGCAGGAGCTGTTCAACTCGTTCGAACAGAAACTGCTGCTCATCGGACTGACCTACCGCCTGTGCGGCATCTACAGCCGCAAGCTCGTCAACCGCCGCGACGCCGTGAGCCACAAGGACGAGACCTTCATCCGCCTCGTCGCCCTCATCGAACAGAACTTCCGCAACGAACGCGGCGTCGAGTTCTATGCCGACAAGCTCTGCCTCTCGCCCAAGTACCTGTCCAACCTGTCCAAAACGGTCAGCGGCTACACCGTGCAGGAGTTAGTGTTCAAGGCCATCGTGCGCGAAGCCATCTCGCTGCTGAAGAACACACAGAAGTCCGTCTTCGAAATCTCCGAAGAGCTGAACTTCCCCAACGCCTCGTACTTCGGCACCTTCTTCAGGAAGCGGACGGGGATGTCGCCCCTGCAGATGAGGCGAAACGGCTGACGTGCCGCGGCCAAAGC
>CABROZ010000057.1 GCA_902472795.1 uncultured Bacteroides sp.
CGCAGGCGGATAAGTTCCTCCTGCGGACTTTCTTTCTTCTCTGTGGTAGCTTTCTCTTTCTGTGATTCCATTTCCAGCAAACTTGGAGATGCAAATTTACGAATCCAACGATAAAGTGTCACTCCACCAATATGATATTTTTTTATCGCACCGGCACGGCTTATCTTCCCGGATAACACCTCACATACAATGGAACAACGCTCGGCGTCGTTCAATGCTCTTGTCAATTGGTTCTCTTTTTCCATTTTCATTACATGATTTGCGGCTAATGGAGTCAACCTATTTCAGGACAACACAGCTTTTTTTGAAACGGCCAGGCAATATGCATGCTACCTTGGAATCGCACCTTTTGATCACACCTCGGGAACCAGCATAAAAGGAAGGCCTCAAGTCAGCCATGTGGGTGCCAAATTGTTGAAAGCGGATTTATCTCAGGCCGCCAAATCTGCTGTGGTTTGGGACAAAGAGTTGAAAAGCTATTATGAACGAAAAAGAAAGGAAGGGAAAGAATATGGGGTGGTGTTGAACGCTGTCAAATTCAAACTGGTATGTAGAATGTTTGCTGTAGTCAGAAGAGGAACTCCATTTGTTGATTTGATGACTTATAAAAATTAAACGGACGAGCTACCCACCCGTTTAACTTATTTAACAGAATTTACTTGTGCAAAAACTTGTGCAGGTCTTAGAATTCCGTATGTACTACGACCTGCTGACTGTGAAGGCACGCGACAAGGCTTACATCCGTCACACCTCCGACTCGCTTATCCGGAGCGTGCTTCGCTACTACGAGCGCCAGGACGACAAGAAACACCTGCCCGAAACTTATTATTATGCCGGGCGGGTGTATTCCGACAGGATGCGGCTTGGCAATAAAAAATAAGCAAGCTTCTTTTTGTATTGCTCTCGCCTTTCACTACCTTTGATTTGCCGAATCCCCGATCCGATTCAGCCGTAATAACAACGAACTAAAAAAAGAAAGCCTTATGAAAACGTTACTCCACATCATTTTCCTTGCCACAGCAATCTGCCTTTCGCTTCCGGCATCGGCACAAAAGGACAAACAAGCCGAAAAGGCGCATACCGAACAGGCCGTCAGAAAAGCCCTCGACGAGCGCCGTTTCCGCATCGGCGTCAACTACATGACCCCCATGCGCGGACGCAGCCGCATACTATCGACAAACTACAGCATCGAAGTACGCAACGACTCCCTGTTCTCGTACCTGCCTTATGCAGGCGAAGCATACAGCATCCCCTACGGAGGTGGAAAAGCCTTAAACTTCAATGCCCCCATCCTGACGTACGAAGCGAAAGACAAAAAACGCGGCCGCAAGGAAATCAAAATCACCACAGCCAACGAAGAAGACACTTACACCTATAACCTGACCGTCTTCCCCAGCGGTTCGGCTCGCGTACAAGTTCAGCCCGTCCGCAGACAATCAGTCTCCTTCAGCGGTCAAATGGAGCTTGAAGACTGACCACTTCCTGACAAAAGATACGGATGTACATCAGTGAAAATCGTTAATCATCTGAAAAGCAACATTTTACTTCTCACAGATGTACATCATTTTTTTTTGTTCCAATCGGTACTATCCCTTAACTTTGCCGCCGAAAACCAACATTCTCATAATGACACAGCTGTGAACAGATTGTAATTAACCACCCTTAACGATGAAAAAAGCACTTTTCTTTTTCATACTCTTCAACAGCATGTGCTTCGCTCTGCCTGCCCAACAACGGGAAAAACGCCCGCTCTGGAAGGCAGAGCTGGCAGGTGCTCTCAACAATTACGATGCCTGGGAAGTAGAACCCTCCATCACCTTCCTGCCCATACCCTATGCCGGCATCGGATTGGGACTGCTGTTTACGCAACCCTATCAAGACGGAAGTATCAGTGGAGTGTCGCGCGACCAGCAATTCCTTTGGAACAGTACAACAGACCATGCCGCGAACTATTTCCTGGCTCTGCGCCCCTGCCTCCAGCTGAACACTCCCAAGCTGTGGATGGGACGCGACAAGGACTATGCCCTCTTCCTCTCCCTCTCGCCCGGCCTCACCCTGCCCCTGCCAGCCAACAGCGAATTCAACATCGACTACTATCCCAACCAGACAGGCGCGTGGACGGCCATCCGCCGCGAACACGTCAAGAACCACGGCGCACGCACCGTTTACTACCACCTGCGCACGGCCCTCTCGTTAGAAGTGGACAACGGCCTCATCCTCTCGGCCGGATATACCTGTTCCGACTTCGACCTCTTCGGCGGAAGCCGGAACATCGTCATCGAAGGAAGAAAAATGAATTTACCCAAGCACCGGCTGATGCACTCCGTTTCGGTAAGTATAGGATACCCCTGCCACTGTGTCAGAAACGATAGGCACACTCTACACCAAAGATGTTTTTGCTGCCGTCCCGTTCCCACTGCCGGCAATAGAAAGCCTCCGCCTCCCATTGCTCTGCCAGGGGGAAACTCAATCCGCCACGATAGCGCATGCGCGCCACATCGAAACGTTCGCCCCGGCCCAATCCGTTATACATCTCGACCGAAACATACGGCTCCAGCCGGCAACGGGCTATGTCGTAAGCCACCTTCAGGCGCGAGCGCAGACGGAACTCTTTCTCTTCGGCACTGAACGTATGCTGGAAACGCTCGCGCAACGACAGCTTCAACCGCCGCACCCGATGCGAAAGCGTGCCATCTGCATGATAACGGTGACGGAACTTCCAGCCATCCTCTTCCAGATTGCGGTAATGCACCTCGTAACCGGCACCTACCTTCAAGAAGGGAAGCAGCTTGTACGAACCGCCCACATCAAGCCCCCAGCGGTCGGTCCTGCTCAGGTCGTCCTCGGTACGCCACTCCAGATTACCCGACAGCGCCAGCTTCGGCAAAACTTCATGCTTCACTCCTACCTTCACCCAAGTAGTATGATCGGCTTCCTGTGCAGAGCCGCGCTCTGCCAACAGACAAAGTACCCAAACGAAAACGACTCTTACAATGCAATGGTTTTTCATGTGAATCATTATAATCCCGTTCAACCTGAACCAACCCGAAAAGGCTGATCCTTAATTCCAAGAAAAACAAAGATAGCATAAGATTCTGAAAAGAATCTGGAAAGAAACAGGAAAAAACATCGTTCCGCGCCTGTTTTGCCACGAAATCAATCCATTTTATCCTTATCCCAACATGTATTTCCGGGGCGAACAACCCACCGCCGCCTTAAAATATTTGCCAAAAAACGAAGCATTCGAGAAGTTCAGCATATCGGCCACCTGCTGAGCCGTGTAACATCCACTCCTCAATAAGACTTTTGCCTCCAGAATCACATAGTCTCTTATCCAGTCGCTTGCCGAACGGCCGCTTACCTTCAATATCACCTGAGACAGATATTTGGGCGTCAGACACAGCTTCCCCGCATAATAGGCTATACTGCGCTGTTCGATATAATATTTCTGAACCAGTTCCAGAAAGTCTTCGAACAATTTCTGCTGACGGCTTTCCACCTTCTGCGGCTGTTGCTGTCGATGCCTTTTCATCCACTGGCAACCATTATAAAAGAGCACCTGCAAATATCCGCCCAGCACTTCGCACTTGAACTCATAGTCGGGCTGATTCATTTTATCCCACATCAGCCTATACAGCATGACGCTCTCTTCCATCTCCTCCGGCGAAATGTGCATCAACGACGTAGAAGTGAAAAAACGTCTGAAAGCCATACTCTGTGCAGACTTGTAATTACCGATGAAGTGAAAACCGGCAAAGCCTATTACCATCACCTCAGTCTGACTGTCCATTTCCAGGCATTCGCCAATAGAGCCGGGCAGAACAACCAGTACGTCATTGTCCGCAATGCAATACTCCCGCAGGTTCAGGTTCACGCGCATCCGGCCCCGCCGGCAAAACATGACCAGTGTAAACGTAACCTTGAACGGATAGGTAGGAGACACAAAATCGGCCACCGACTCAGTATCAATCCTTATGCCTATATTGTCGGTCAGCAACAACTCGTCCCCAAACACCAACGTATGCCCGGTAGAGGAAAGCATCGGCAAGTGCAATTCCTTAAAAGCAGTTTCTTCCATTTTCATAATCTTCTTCATTCACCCAAACAAACGATCGGACAAATATAGCCATTTGGAACAGAAAAAATCAACTCTTTGGGCTGTTTGCACGTCCACATTCTACCTTTAGAACATTTTATAAGCCGATAAGGTCGTACTCCATAGAGTGAAAACACAGAACTTTGCCCCCGTAAAACAGATAAAGTAATTTCGTCATGAAAAGATTATTGCTCCTCCCGGTCATTCTTTGCCTGGCAAGCGGATGCACCGAAAAGCCCGCCGCAACATTTACACGCAGCGTTATGCTGACACAACCCGTCCGAATCGGAGCGGAACGTATAAAGCACTTTGCAGGCATCGTACAAGAAAGCCACGACATCAGCCTGGGATTCAAAACCGCCGGACAAATATCACAGATTCTGGTAAAGGAAGGCGATCGTGTCAGTCAGGGACAACTCATAGCCCGATTAGACGATAGCGACTATAAATTGGGTGTAGAGGCATTAGAGGTACAATGCAAGCAATTAGAAGACGAAGTGGCACGTACCCAAATACTTTTTGCCAACAAAAGCATATCGGCCAACGACTACGAAAAGGCTGTAGCCGGACTGCAACAACTGAAGATACAACTACAGGCCAACCGTAACAAGCTGAAATACACCTCCCTTTATGCCCCGACCGACGGGTATGTGCAAAGTGTCAACTTTGCTCCCGCAGAAATGGTCGATGCAGGCACACCGGTCATCAACCTGCTCGACGTGCACCGGTTGGAAGTGGAAACAGAGCTCCCGGCCGAAGTCTATCTGCAACGCGCCCGGTTCAAGTCCGTCAGTTGCCAACCCTCTTTCAACAGCACAGAAAGCCTGCCCATGCAAGTAGTAAGCATCACCCCGAAAGCCGACGGCAACCAGCTCTACCGCATGAAGCTGGCATTCGAAGGCGCCCCCGACCCGCGGCTTAGCGCAGGAATGAACATCGGCGTAACCATCTGCATCGCAGGCAGCAACGGCAGGGGACAGCATCTTCAGCCTGCCACTCCATGCCATCGTACAGCACGAAGGCGACAGTTACGTATGGGTTTGGCAGCCCGACTCTACCGTCAGCCGGCGCAAAGTGACATGCAGCGGACTCGATGAAACGGGAGCAGCCATCATTACAGCCGGACTGAAAGGCAACGAGCAAGTGGTGAAAGCCGGAGCCAACGCCCTGCAGGAAAACGAAAAGGTGACAGTCGCCAATCAGGAAAGTGAAACCAATGTAGGAGGACTTATCTGATGAAACTGACCGCTTTCTTTATCAAACATCCTACCCTCTTCTGGTCGCTCATGGCAGGCATCCTGATTGCAGGCGTATTGGCTTTCGCACAAATGCCGAAATTGGAAGACCCTGCCGTAGCAGCCAAGCAAGCCATGGGCATGATTCCCTATCCGGGTGCCGGTGCACACGAAGTAGAGCTGAAAGTAGCCCAGGTAATGGAAGACGAACTCCGTGCCCTGCCCAATGTGAAAAAGATAAAAACAGAATGCCAGAACGGCATGGCTACGCTGACTGTCGAATTTCAGATGACCGTTCTGCTGAAAGACCTGGAACAGCACTTCGACCTGTTGCGCCGCAAAGTCAGCGATGCCCGCTCCAAGCTGCCGCAAGACTGCTACGACCCCATCGTCATAGATGACATGATGGACGTTTACGGCATCTTCTATGCCCTTACGGGCGACGGATATACCTATCCCGAACTCTACAAGTATGCCAAACTGATACGGCGCGAACTGTTGGCCGTCAAAGGGGTGAAACGCATTCTCATCGCCGGCAACCGCAGCGAAGTCATCAACATCACCCTCTCCAAGGACAGGATTGCCCGCAACGGCATCCTGCCGACACAGATCATGGCAAGCCTGCAAAGTGCCGGTAAAGCCGTAAATGCCGGCAGTCTTCTGAATGGCGACGACCGTCTGCAAGTACGTGTAGGCAGTGCCGTGACCGATGAAGACGACATCCGCAACCTGCTCATCAGCACTCCACAGGGAAAACAAATCAGACTGGGCGACGTCGCTCAAATCGAACGTACCTACACCGAGCCTCAGCGCAACGGCTTCTTTGTGGACGGAAAGCCCGCCCTCGCCATCTGTCTGACCATGGAGGCGAACGCAATTGTCCCCGACGTAGGAAAAGCGGTCGAGAAACGTCTGAACGAAGTCATGGCGCAGATTCCTGTCGGCATGCAGACGGAAAAGATTTTCTTCCAACCCGACAAGGTAGATGAAGCCATCCGTTCCTTCATGCTCAATCTGGTCGAATCGGTAGCCATCGTCATTCTGGTGCTGGTCTTTACCATGGGCTTCCGCAGCGGCGTCATCATCGGATTCGGGCTCGTACTGACCATAGCCGTGTCGTTCCCCATCCTGCTGATGTGCGGCACTACCCTGCAACGCATATCGTTAGGAGCATTTATCGTGGCCATGGGCATGCTGGTGGACAATTCCATCGTCATCATGGACGGCATCCTGAACGACAAGAAACGCGGAGTTGGTCCCAAGACGTACTTATACCGCATCGGGAAGAACACCGCCCTTCCGCTGTTGGGTGCCACCGTCATTGCTGTTTCCACTTTCCTGTGCATCTATCTTTCGCCCGACTCGGCAGGCGAATATGCCGGCGATCTGTTCCTTGTATTATGCGTCAGCCTGCTGGCAAGCTGGATACTGGCGCTGACACAGGTTCCGGTTTGCGCCAAATCGTGGCTGCCCGCCCGCGAAACCACGGCCGGACAACCCCAAGAAATCTACAATTCACCCATACACAAATGGGTACGCCGCCTCATCAGTACACTGACCTGCCACCAGAAGAGTACGCTTACCATCGCGATAGCCGTCCTGGTATTGTGCCTTTTCGGGATGACGCGGGTTAAAAATCTGTTCTTCCCCGACTTCGATTACCAGCAATTCATTGTAGAGTATTACCTGCCTCCTCAAACCGATCCCAACCGCGTACGCCACGACTTGCTGGAGATGTCAGCACTGTTGAAGCAAAACCCCGACATCGAACGCGTATCAGCCAGCATGGGAAGCGCTCCGGCACACTATTGCTTAGTACGCCCCATGACTTCGGGAGGCGACTGCTACGGCGAACTGATGGTGGACTGCAAGGACTATGAGACAGTAGTCAAGCAGATTCCTTCCGTGCGGAAACTGCTTCGCGAACGCTATCCCGATGCTTACATCCGCATACGCAAATACAATTTTTCCATCTCGACTTCACACACGGTCGAAGTGGAATTTACCGGCCCCGATCCGGCCGTCCTGCGCCAGCTGAGCCGTCAGGCAGAAGACATCATGCGACGTTGTCCCTACGTCGATCCCTATTCGGTAGAAAACAACTGGAAGCCTACAGGCAAAGCACTGACAGCCGACTATGTCCGCGAAGACGCCTTACGCTCGGGCATCGAACGGAGCGACGTAGCCAACGCCTTGCTGGCTGCCACCGACGGAATGCCTGTCGGAGTATTGACCGACCAGGACCAGATGGTTCCGATCAACCTTGTCGTACGCAACACTGACGGCAGTCGCATAACCGACCTCAACGACGTCCCCGTGTGGAGCACCCTGAACCTGCGCATGACCGACGATGACATTCAAGGAGTGATGACCGGCAGTAAAAACATGAACGACATACAGGACAACCTGTTCCGCAGCGTACCTTTAGGCAACGTTACCAACGACATCCGACTGGATTGGGAGGAAAACTTTGTGTATCGCATCAACGGACAACGTGCCATCGAAACGGAATGCGATCCAAATGCCGACCTTTACGATGCCACACCGGCCAAAGTGGTAGCTTCTATCCGGCATGACATCGAGGCCATCCGGCTTCCGGCCGGCTACCGGATGCGTTGGGTAGGCGAAGGGGAAGTGCAGGAAGAATCCATCGGCAACCTGATGAAATATCTTCCTCTCACCATTTTCATTATCCTGGCCATCCTCCTGCTGCTCTTCAACAGCTGGAAGAAGGTGATACTTATTCTGTTATGCTTCCCCTTCGTCTTTTGTGGCATCACGCCGGCCCTGCTGATGTTCCGACAACCGTTCACGTTCATGGCCATCATTGGCATGATGGGGCTCATCGGCATGATGGTGAAGAATGCCATTGTACTGGTGGATGAAATCAACCGACTGCAAACCCAAGAGCACCAACACCCGTATCATGCCGTAGTCGAAGCTACCGTATCGCGTGTACGACCGGTCCTGATGGCATCGCTCACCACCATCGTAGGCATGATTCCACTGGTACAAGATCCGATGTACGGCTCCATGGCCATCACCATCATGGGCGGACTGACAGTAGGTACCCTTATCACATTGGTATTATTACCCGTATTCTACACCATCTTTTTCAAGGTGAAAAGACCTGATAACTTGCAAAACTAAGAACATAATCAAACTGGAAAAATGAAGAAATATCTGTTTATACTCATGGCCAGCGTGCTGCATCTCTGTCCGACAGCGGCATCTGCACAGGAAAGCTTCCCACTGACCCAATCAGAATGCCGCCGCCTCGCACTGTTGCACAACGAAGAATTGCAAAAAGCCAGCAACACCTTCCGACAGGCCGAATTGGACAAAAGCATAGCCTTCAGCGCTTATCTGCCCAAAGTGGACGGCATGCTGTCGGGAACCTACATGTTCCCCGACCTCGACATGGGAGGCACGAAGCTACAGATGCATGGCATGTATATGGCAGGCATCAGCATCACGCAGCCCTTGTATGCCGGTGGGAAAATAACAGCCGGCAACCGACTGGCCGAAATAGGGCGCAAATCTGCTGCCGAAACTCTTCGCAAAACCCGTATGGAAGTCATTGCTGACGCCGACCGGGCCTACTGGAGCTACATTGCCGTGAAACAGAAAATACGTATGCTGCAATCCTATTGCCTGCAGATGGACACGCTATACAAACAGATTGAAGCGGCCCGAACAGCAGGTATGGGAACCGATAACGAACTGCTGCGCATCACTGCCAAACGGAGCGAAATCAACTATCAACTCCAAAAAGCCCGCAACGGTGCCGACCTTTGCCGCCTTTCGCTGTGCCACGTATTGGGGAAACCGTTAGATACACAGCCCCTGCCCACGGATACACTGCTGCAGGTGACTCCGCCGACCCAGCTTGATGAAAGCATAGCCGCACGCCCCGAACTGGAGTTGCTTCATCAGCAAGTAGCCGCACGCCAACAACAAATAAAGACGGCACGTGGCGACATCCTGCCGCAAATAGGCCTGTCGGCCGGATACACCTATTACGGCAACATACAAATGAACGGAATGACTACCGACCTGCAAGGCAATTACATTCCCTACAGCCAGAAACTGTCCGATGGCATCGGACTGGTGATGGCATCGGTAAGCATCCCGCTATTCCATTGGGGGGAGAGTCTGAAGAAAATAAAGAAAGCAAAAATCGACTTGCATAACGCCCAACTCGACCTGCAACAAAACACCCGCCTGCTAAGCATCGAAGTACGCCAGGCCATACAGAACCTGACAGATGGCTACAATCTGGTACAAACAGCACAAACGGGCAAGTTGCAAGCCGAAGAAAACCTGCGGGTGATGCGCGACCGCTACGTCAACGGACTCAGCTCGCTGACCGACCTGCTCGATGCACAGTCGCAATGGCAACAGGCCGAAAGCAACCGCATCGAAGCGCTTACCCAATATAAGATTTACGAAACGGAATATCTGCGTTGCACGGGACGGTTGGAGTAAAATCCTGCGAACCCTGATCAGCTGATAAATATTTTTTCTTTCTGATAGTTGTGATAAGCAAAACTTTATCTTATTTTTGCGTTCTAACGATTTTTCAGCATAACTTTAGACCGAAACAAGAATATTATGGATGCAAGCAAGATTGTAGGAGAAAAAATCAAATCACTCCGCGAAAACCAGTCCATCAGTGTAGAAGAACTGGCCGAACGTTCAGGACTCTCCACCGAGCAAATTGAACGCATTGAAAACAACATCGATCTGCCTTCGCTGGCACCGCTCATCAAAATTGCGCGTGTATTGGGCGTAAGGCTCGGAACCTTCCTTGACGACCAGGACGAAATGGGTCCCGTAGTATGCCGCAAATCGGAAGCCACCGACAGCATCAGCTTCTCGAACAATGCCATACAAAGCCGCAAGCACATGGAGTACCACTCATTGTCGAAGTCGAAAGCCGACCGCCACATGGAGCCTTTCATCATCGACGTGACACCTACCGAAGACAGCGACTTTGTGCTCTCCTCGCACGAGGGCGAAGAGTTCATCATGGTACTCGAAGGTACCATGGAAATCAGTTACGGTAAACATACCTATCTGTTGGAAGAAGGTGACACCATCTATTACGATTCCATCGTCCCCCATCACGTACACGCTTATCAGGGACAGGCGGCTAAAATACTGGCTGTCATATACACTCCTGTTTAATATGCAAACAGAGCAGGAAGAGATGAGGAATCAAGAAGGCCGCATCGTATAATGCTGCATAACGGCCTGTTCTTCCTTCCTCCTCTCTTTTTTTATTCATAATACCTCCAAACAATGCTATATGAACGCACACTCGGCCAATGGCTGGAACATTGGGCCGAAACAACACCCAACAAAGAATACATCGTTTACTCCGACCGCAACCTGCGCTTCACCTGGAGCCAGTTCAACCGCCGCGTGGACAACATGGCCAAAGGCCTCATTGCCATCGGTGTGGAACGGGGCACGCACGTAGGCATCTGGGCAGCCAACGTCCCCGACTGGCTTACCCTGCTCTATGCTTGTGCCAAGATCGGAGCCGTTTACGTCACCGTGAACACCAACTACAAACAGGCCGAGCTGGAATACCTCTGCCAGAACTCGGACATGCACACCCTGTGCATCGTCAACGGCGAGAAAGACAGCGACTTCGTGCAGATGACTTATCAGATGCTGCCCGAACTGAAAACCTGCCAGCGCGGACATCTGAAAAGCGAACGCTTCCCCTACATGAAAAACGTCGTCTATGTAGGTCAGGAGAAACACCGGGGCATGTACAACACAGCCGAGATTCTGCTGCTGGGCAACAACATCGCCGACGACCGGCTCAACACCCTGAAAGCGCAGGTCACCTGCCACGACGTAGTGAACATGCAATACACCAGCGGCACCACCGGCTTCCCCAAAGGCGTGATGCTGACCCACTACAACATAGCCAACAACGGCTTCCTGACAGGCGAACACATGAAGTTCACCGCCGACGACAAGCTATGCGTCTGCGTGCCGCTGTTCCACTGCTTCGGCGTGGTACTGGCCACCATGAACTGCCTGACCCACGGATGCACCGAAGTCATGGTGGAGCGCTTCGACCCGCTCGTCGTACTGGCTTCCATCCATAAGGAACGCTGTACGGCACTGTACGGCGTACCCACCATGTTCATCGCCGAGCTGCACCATCCCATGTTCAGCCTGTTCGACATGTCGAGCCTGCGTACGGGCATCATGGCCGGCTCGCTCTGCCCGGTAGAGCTGATGAAACAGGTAGAAGAAAAGATGTTCATGAAAGTGACCAGCGTATATGGGCTGACAGAAACCGCCCCCGGCATGACCGCCACCCGCATCGACGACCCGTTCGAAGTGCGCTGCAACACCGTCGGCCGCGACTTCGAGCATACCGAAGTACGTGTCATCGACCCCGAAACCGGCGAAGAATGTCCCGTAGGAGTGCAAGGCGAAATGTGCAACCGCGGCTACAACACCATGAAAGGCTATTACAAGAACCCCGAAGCCACTGCCGAGGTGATAGACAAAAACGGCTTCTTGCACTCGGGCGACTTAGGCATCAAGGACAAGGACGGGAATTACCGCATCACCGGACGCATCAAGGACATGATTATCCGCGGTGGCGAAAACATCTACCCACGCGAAATCGAAGAATTCCTTTACCAGCTTCCGGGCGTAAAGGACGTGCAGGTAGCAGGCATCCCCTCGAAGAAATACGGCGAGGCCGTAGGTGCCTTTATCATCCTGCACGAAGGAGCCGACTTGCACGAAAGCGACGTGCGCGACTTCTGCATGGGCAAAATCTCGCGTTACAAGATTCCGAAATATGTTTTCTTCGTCAAGGAATTCCCCATGACAGGCAGCGGCAAGATACAGAAATTCAAACTGAAAGACATCGGATTGCAACTGTGTAAGGAGCAGGGAATCGAGATCATCTGATTCAACCCCTCGGAACAACAGCGGCCACCGACTGCCCCGCCCGGATTTACATCCTGCGGCAACAGTCGGTGGCCGTTTTCTTAACCGGCTACCAGACCGCCATCTACCAGATAATGACCGCCCGTGCAGAAACTGGAAGCGTCAGAAGCCAGGAAATAGACCAGCTCAGCCACTTCTTCGGGACGTCCTGCCGAACCCCGGGCATAGAGCGAATTCTCTTTGCGCCAGTAATCGTCTATCGTACAGTGGTTCACTGCGGCAAACTTGTCAAACAGGTTGTCAACCAGCGGAGTATGGATGGTACCGGCACAGACAGCATTGACACGGACGTTCTTCGGACCCAGGTCGATGGAGAGGCTGCGCGTTATCTGCCCAAGTGCCCCCTTGGTCATGCCATAGGCAAAGCTGTATGGCTTGCCTACAAACCATTGGTCGGAAACGTTGATGACCACCGAACCGCCTCCGCCGGCAATGATGTGCGGAAGGGCTTCACGCAGGGTGTTCACCGTACCATAGATGTTGGTCTGAATCATAAGGTCCAGTTCCTCATCGGCTATATCGAGCAATGTGTTGGCACGATGGATGCCGGCATTGGCAAAAACGCTGTCCAGCCGGCCGAATTTGGCTACGGTATTTTCCACTGCCCGATGGATGTCGGCACGTACGCGGGTATTCCCTTCCGTAAAAAGAAGCCGGTCGGGACAGTTCAGTTCGGCTACCAGTGCCGAAGCTGCCTCCGTATTGATGTCCATGAAACCTACCTTCCAATCTTGTGCAATAAATTTTCTGACCGAGGCTGCACCTATACCCGTGGAGCCTCCTGTAATGAATACTGTTTTTCCCATGATAGCATGTATCTATAAGTGATTTTTTGGATAACTGTTCTGTTTATGTGTACTAAAAACAAAAGTAACAAAATAAAAATAATCACCATAGATTTTACCTGTTTTTTACAGGCTATCCACTTAAATATTTTGCAACCAACCATTACCAGAAATCTACCTGCCACAAAATAACGGGCACGAACGGTTCAGTTATCACGACAGGTCAAGCCTCCGTAAAAAGCTGAACGGTCCGTGCCCGAAAAGCACGATCTCTGCAAAAAGGTTTCGCTCACTCCGCCTTCTCGGGATAGCGCATGTTGGCTTCGGTCATGTGCTCCAGCACTTCGTGCAGGTATTTGGCCGATTCCCAACGGGCCATGGGCAGGTCGTGCAGCAGGTAGTTGCCACAATCCTGCGGAGCCGCACCGGGCACTTCGCCTTCATAATCGGCTATAAAGCGGAATGTTTCCTGCATCAGCGGCACGATGTCCTCGGGTTGCAGGTCGCCGCGCATCAGCAGATAGTTTCCGGTCAGGCATCCCATGGGGCCCCAGTAGATGATGCGGTCCTGCCACTGCGGATTGTTGCGCAGGTAGGTGGCTGCCAGGTGCTCGATGGTGTGCAGGGCACCCTGGCCGAGGGCCGGCTCGCGGTTGGGTTCCTTCATGCGGATGTCGAAGGTGGTGATTACTTCACCGTTCACCTCGTCTTTGCGCGATACATAGATTCCACGCAACAGGCGGATGTGGTCGATGGTAAAACTGGGTATTTTCTTCATTGCTGCTTATATTTTAAAAACTTGGTGAAAGATTATTTATTGGGGACAAAGATAGTGAAAGGTGAGAGCAGAGACAAATGGAAACCCAAGTTTTCAATTTGACTATGCCGAACCGCATCCTATCTTATCTAAAGATAGGTGAAAGGTGAACGCAAAGGCAAGTTTCGCACCCATAATGTGTTGTCCTGAAATAGGTTGACTCCATTAGCCGCAAATCATGTAATGAAAA
>CABROZ010000058.1 GCA_902472795.1 uncultured Bacteroides sp.
AGGGACGGTGAACGGCTCCAGTTCGCCCCTCTACGTGGTGGACGGCGTACCCTTCAGCGGAAGCATCGCCGACCTCAATCCCGCCGACATTGAAAGCATTTCGGTGCTGAAAGACGCCGCCTCGTGTGCTCTTTATGGCAACCGTGCTTCGAACGGTGTCATCCTGATTACCACCAAGAAAGGTACGGCGGGCAAACTGAGCTTCGAACTGAAAGTCAATCAGGGCATTTACTCGCGAGGCATCAAGGAATACGCCCGCACCGATGCCCGGCAGTTCATGGAGGCCAGTTGGCAAAACCTGCGCAATGCCCGCATTTCGGCCGGCGACGACCCTGCCACGGCCGCCCGTTATGCCAGCGAGAACCTGATCAGCGACCAGCTCTACCTGAACATCTTCAACAAGCCCGACAAGGAACTGTTCGACGCTTCCGGTCATTTGGCTCAAGGCGTACAGATGCTTCCCGGCTATGCCGACGACCTGGATTGGTATAAGGCTGCCATCCGCAACGGTCATCGTCAGGAGTACATGTTCAGCGGCAATGCCGCCGGTGAGAAGAGTGATTACTACTTCTCGTTGGGTTACCTCAGCGAAGAAGGATACGTGCGCAACTCGAGTTTCGACCGCCTCTCGGCACGCGTATCGGTCAATCTGAACCCCGTAGAGTGGCTTAAGGCAGGCGTTAACCTTTCGGGCAGCCATCAGAATGCCAAGATTACGGCCGGCGACCAGGGTGCATCGTTTACCAATGCTTTCATGTATTGCCGTCAGATTGCCCCCATTTATCCCGTACATTTGCACAATCCCGACGGCTCTTACCGTCTGGTTGATGGGAAACCCCAATACGACCCCGGCTACTACACCAACGACGATCACGTGGAGATAGCCACCCGCAATCAGTATCAGGACCGGCACGTGGTGTGGGAAAACGAGCTGGATCAGGATCAAACCGTGCGAAATACCCTGCAAGGCATTGCCTACATGGACATCAAATTCCTGCGCGACTTCACCTTCACCGTGAAGGGCGACATGAACCTGAGCCAGTCGGACAACAGTTCGTACGACAATGCCGTCATCGGCAACGGAAAGGGTAGTGACGGACGTGCCCGTCGCGAAATACTCCGCTACAAAAGCTACACCTTCCAGCAGCAGCTGAAGTGGACGCACCTGTTCGGACACCACCTGTTCGACGTACTGGTGGCTCACGAAAACTTCTCGTACAACTATGATTACGTCTATGGCTTCAAGACGTCGCAGATTTTTGCCGACCGCGCCAACTTCAACAACTTTACCGAAATCACCAGTCTCGACGGTTACGAAAACAATTATCGTACAGAGAGTTATTTGGGACGTATCCGCTACAACTTCCGCGACCGCTACAACCTCGAAGTTTCCTTCCGTCGCGACGGTTCCTCGCGTTTCCATCCCAAAAACCGCTGGGGTAACTTCGGCAGTGTGGGTGCCAACTGGATTATCAGCGAAGAAGCCTTTATGAAAGACGTACGCTGGGTGAACGACCTGAAGCTGCGTGCCAACTACGGCCAGGTGGGCAACGATGCCGGTGCGGGTTACTACGGCTACATGAGCCTTTACTCCGTGGCACAGAATGCCCACAAGGGAGCCCTCTATCTGACTCAGAACGATTCTTACGACCTGAAGTGGGAGACGGGCGAAGCATATGGCGTGGCGGTAGAAGCACGATTGTTCGACCGTTGGAACCTCAGCGTGGAGTACTTCGACAAGCGCAACAAGGACCTCTTGTTTGACATTTATCTGCCTCTTTCGGCAGGAGCCACTTCTTCGTCGTCGGCCGAGGCTACCGTGACGCGCAACTTGGGTACCATCTCCAACCGTGGCATCGAAGTCAATACCGACATCGACGTCTTCCGCAACAAGAACTGGACCGTCAACCTGGCTACCAATGCCACTTTCCTGAAAAACAAGATTGTGAAGTTGCCCGATCAGAATAAGGATGGTATCCTGTCGGGGGCCTATAAGATTGTGGAAGGTCGGAGCCGTTACGAATTCTATACCTATACATTCGAGGGCGTGGATCAGCTGACCGGTAATTCCCTCTACAAGGCCAATCTGGAGGACTACTACGTCAATATGCCCGACGGCACCACGCTGGGCAACAAGCAGACAGGCAGCGACATCACCAGTAAAGTGACGGTGATAAACGGTGTGCCTTACGTCACCAAGACCACCTACGGTCAGCGCGAGTTTCACGGTTCGGCACTGCCTACGGTGTATGGAAGCTTTACGGGCACTGTCAGCTACAAGTCGCTGACGCTTTCCGCCCTGTTCACCTATTCGCTGGGTGGCAAGACGCTGGACGGCGTTTACCAGTCGCTGATGACCACCGGTACCAGCCCCAGCAATTACCACTCCGACATCATGAAGTCGTGGACGCAAGCCCCCGAAGGCATGAACGAGCAGTCGCCCGATCGCATCCGCAAGGACGGCATACCGCAGATCAACAGTACGCTGAGTTCGGACAACAATGCCGTGTCTTCCCGTTGGCTTACTTCGGCCGATTATCTGGTGGTGAAGAACCTGACCTTGTCTTATCGTCTGCCTCAGACGTGGGTCGAGCCCATCGGTCTTCAGAGTGTAGGTCTGAACCTCACATGCGAAAATCTCTGGACGTTTACCGCCCGTCAGGGCATGAACCCCCAGCAGTCGTTCTCCGGCGGACAGGGCAATTATCTGGTGACTCCGCGCATCTTCTCGGTGGGAGTGAGTGTGAAACTGTAATTTTACTTACGACAAAAAAATACCCTTATGAAACTGAAAAATCTACTTTATATATCCGTGACCTCGGCCCTGCTCACTGCCTGTTCGGCCGACTACCTCGACACGCTGCCCCAGTCGGCCACCGACACCGGCACCGTCTTCGAAACAACCGACAATGCCCGCTTGGCCGTCAACGGCCTCTGCCTGATGATGACTCAGCAATACCTGAGCCAACAGGGAGTCAATGGCGAGGGTACCATCAAGACCTGGTACGGAAACTATCCGGGTAACGACTTCCAGAAGTGCAACCTGACGGGATGGGCCGACATCATCAACGGCACTTCCTTCCTTGAGCGCAGTTCTACGCTATACTGCTACTATCCCTGGTTCTACTATTATAAGCTGATAGGCAATGCCAACCGCATCATTGTCAACATCGATAAGGCTGCCGGCAAAGAGGCCGAACGCGACTTTATCCGTGCACAGGCACTCACTATCCGTGCCTATTCTTATCTGATGCTCAGCCAGCTGTACTGCCATCGATGGACCGACAGCAATCAGGGCGCTTCGCGCGGGCTTCCGCTGAGGCTCGATACGTCCGACGGCGACCTGCCTGCTTCGACCCTGGCTCAGGTGTACCAGCAGATATATACCGACCTCGATACAGCCATCGACTGCTATACCCGCAGCAAAATGTCGCGCGACCGTGGCGACAATCACAGTCCCGACCTGGCGGTGGCCTATGCCGTCTATGCCCGTGCGGCACTGACGCGTGAAGATTGGGCATCGGCAGCCAAGTATGCACCGCTGGCTCGCAAGGACTATCCGCTGATGAGCAACGACGAGTATGTGGACGGAGGTTTCAGCACCCCCAACAGCGAGTGGATATGGAGTAGCTACAGTGCTCCCGACCAGACACTTTACTATTATTCTTTCTTTGCCTATCAGGGCAGTAACTCCAGTGCAAGCATCTGTCGTGCTTATCCCTGCGCCATCAGCAAGGAACTCTACGACCGCATCCCCGAGACCGATGTACGCCGCCGCATGTTTCTGGCACCGCACGAAGGCGATACCTATAACACTTCCAACGGACGTGTCACTACCGGTCCCATGCTCGAACGGGTTCGCAAGGACTATCCCGACAAGGTCTATTCTACCAGCCTGATATTTGCCTACATGCAGTTCAAATTCCAGTGTACCAGTCAGCCGGGTGTGGGACAGCTCAATCACTTCCGTTCGGCCGAGATGTATCTGATTGAAGCTGAGGCCAACTGTCATTTGGGTGGCAAGGACAAGGAAACGCAGGCGCTTCTGCAGGCTTTGATAAAGGATAGTGGGCGCAATCCCCAATACACTTGCGACAAGACCGGCAACCAGTTGCTCGAAGAAGTGAAGCTGTATCGCCGCATCGAGCTGTGGGGCGAAGGCTTCGACTGCGCGGGCGCGAGCCGGTGGTGCGTCACGCCTATCCCGAGGGCAGTTTCCATGCTCAGTTTGCCATCACCATCAAGCCCGAAGAAGGCAACAACTGGACGTGGGTCTATCCGGCCAAGGAGGTGGATTACAACGGCTCTTTAGACAGCTACATCGAATGATAACTATACTTTAATCCATTCATATTCTTTACCTACAATTCTCTCTGATGTCAGTTCGGGGGGCTCGGTTTCTTCGGAGGCCGGTGCCTCCCGACTTTCGTTACGACTGAAGTCGCTTTACTCAACTTTGACTTCGTCGATTTTCAATTCGCAAGCTCAATTTGCAGTTAACGGGTAACAGGTGGACGAGTGGACAAGGGGGTTGTGACGAGCCGTTCAGGAGGCATCTGATCAAACAGGTTGTTCCCGGCCTTGTATCCTTGTGGACTGAAGCCTTGTCAACTAATAAGTTGGGCAGTGGCGAAGCTTAAATAGCTTTATTTTCGATCCGGTTCGGCCGGAGCTCTTTTTCGCGACAAAAAAACGGGTTCGTTTGGCTGCTTTATCGATTTGTTCTCTTATCTTTGTAAGGCATAGGACGTGCTGTGGAAAAAGGGGCTCGGACGAGGCAGCCTTTGTCTCATGGTTTAGTCCTGTCGGATTTCATTAAAAAACGGAATTTTCATGGAAATACCTGCTAACTACATACGTCGCATCGAAATTCACGGCTTGTGGCACCGTTACGACATTGCCTGGGACTTGCGTCCCGACGTCAACATCCTTTCGGGCATCAACGGGGTGGGGAAGACTACGATCCTGAATCGCTCGGTAGGCTATCTGGAGCAGACGTCCGGAGCGATGAAGACGGACGAGAAGAACGGAGTACGCGTTTTCTTCGACAATCCCGAAGCCACCTACATCCCTTACGATGTCATTCGTAGCTACGATCGTCCGCTCATTATGGGCGACTTTACCGCCCGGATGGCCGACCCGAATGTCAGGTCCGAACTCGACTGGCAGCTGTATCTGCTGCAACGCCGCTACCTGGACTATCAGGTAAATGTGGGCAATAAGATGATCGAACTGCTGAGCAGTGACAACGAGCAGCAGCGCAATCAGGCTTCCCTCCTGTCAGTTCCCAAACGCAAGTTTCAGGACCTGATAGACGAACTGTTCAGCTATACCCGAAAGAAGATCGACCGTAAAAGCAATGAAATCGTGTTCTATCAGGACGGCGAACGGCTTTTGCCTTACAAGCTGTCTTCCGGCGAGAAACAGATGCTGGTCATCCTGCTGACGGTATTGGTGCGCGGAGGCAGCCATTGTGTGCTGTTCATGGACGAGCCCGAAGCTTCGTTGCACGTAGAGTGGCAACAGAAACTCATCGGAATGATCCGTGCGCTGAATCCCAACGTACAGCTGATTCTTACCACCCATTCGCCTGCCGTCATCATGGAAGGCTGGCTGGATGCCGTGACCGAAGTGAGCGAGATATCTACCGAAACCCATCAAAACAGTTGAGACCGTGGCTACTTCGTTACGACATAATCTGACTTCCGCCTATCTGGATGCAGCCACGCGGCTTTCGCCTAAAAAGAAACGCCGCCGCATTGTGGCCTATGTCGAAAGTTACGATGATGTAGCTTTCTGGCGTACCCTGCTTTCGGAGTTCGAGGACGATGAACACTATTTCCAGGTGATGTTGCCCTCGCAAACGTCTTTGTCGAAAGGGAAAAAGATGGTGCTGCTCAATACGCTCAATGCCGACGAACTGGGTCGGAGCCTGATAGCCTGCGTAGACAGCGATTACGACTTCCTGATGCAAGGCAATACGGCTGTGTCGCGTCGTATCAATAAGAATCCGTTTGTGCTGCAAACCTATGTTTATGCCATCGAGAACTACCTGTGCTATGCCGAGAGTTTGCACGAAGTCTGTGTGCAGGCCACGCTGAACGACCGTGTGCTGATCGACTTTCCCGAGTTTCTGAAGCGCTATTCACGCATTGCTTACCCGCTGTTCCTGTGGAATATCTGGTTTTATCGTCAACACGATACCAAAACATTTCCGATGCACGAGTTCAACCAGTGTGTACGCATTCAGGACGTTACGTTACACCAGCCTTACCGTTGTCTGGACGAAATGAGGCAACGTGTAGACAAGAAACTGAGCGAACTGGGCACCCGTTTTCCGCAACTCATTGAGCAGGTTGATGCGTTGCGCGAAGAACTGGAGCCTTTGGGCGTAACTCCCGACACCACTTACCTTTATATACAAGGACATCACATTATGGACAATGTCGTGATGAGGCTGCTTACTCCGGTTTGTACCCAGCTCCGTCGCGAACGCGAGAAAGAGATCAAGCGGCTGGCACGTCACGACGAACAGTTCCGCAACGAACTGACCAGTTACGAGAACAGTCAGGCCGCTGTGCAACTGATGTTGAAAAAGAACGAAGGTTACAAGTCACTCTGGCACTACCAGTGGATGCGCGAGGACGTGGAAAGGATATTGGCGGCCTCCTCCTTCTGATTTCCCTAACTCCTTTAACTTAAACAAAATGGATTTACTGAATAATATTGATAAATTGCTGGTAAGCTGGGGCATGAATCCGCAGACGGCCGACTGGCTGGATCAGTCCATCGCTTTTGCCCTGGTGCTGATATTGGCTTTTGCTGCTGATCTGATTTGCCGTAAGGTGTTGCTCAGAGCTATTGCCCGCCTGGTTGCAAAGACCAAAGCGACGTGGGACGATATTCTGTTCAACCGTAATGTAATGGTCTACCTGAGCCACATGGTGGCACCTGTTGTCATCTATCTGTTCATACCGATCGCTTTTGCACAAACCGATTCGGTGACTTTAAGTTTCATCCGGCGTCTGTGCTTCATTTATATTATATTTGCTTTCTTGCTGTTTATCAACTCTTTCCTGAAAGCTGCCTATGCAGTATACAGCGAGAAAGAGTCCATGCGCGACCGTCCGCTAAAAGGCTTGCTTCAGACGTTGCAGGTATCTTTATGGTCCATCGGTATCATTATCGTGGTAGCCGAACTGTTGGGTAAGTCGCCTTTCTCACTGTTGGCAGGTCTGGGTGCGTCGGCAGCCATTCTGATGCTGGTGTTCAAGGACAGTATCATGGGCTTTGTCAGCGGTGTGCAACTTTCGGCCAACGACATGCTGAAGGTAGGCGACTGGATTACCATGCCCAAGTACGGTGCCGACGGCATAGTCATCGAGGTGACATTAAATACAGTAAAGGTTCGTAATTTTGATAATACCATCACTACCATACCGCCCTACCTGCTGGTGAGCGACTCTTTCCAGAACTGGCGCGGCATGCGCGAGAGCGGCGGGCGACGGGTGAAACGAAGCATCAACATCGACATGACCAGCGTACGCTTCTGTACTCCCGAAATGCTCGAAAAGTATCGTAAGATTCAGCTGTTGAAAGACTACATCGAACAGACCGAAGCTGTAGTCGAAGCATATAACAAGGAGAACGGCATCGACAACGAAGTGTTGGTAAACGGTCGCCGGCAGACCAATCTCGGTGTGTTCCGTGCTTATCTGACTGCCTATCTGAAGAGTCTCCCTGTGGTAAACACCGAACTGAACTGCATGGTACGCCATTTGCAGCCTACCGACCACGGCTTGCCTGTCGAACTTTATTTCTTTTCCACCATCAAGGATTGGATTCCTTACGAGGGCGTACAGGCCGATGTATTCGACCACGTGTTGGCTATCATTCCCGAATTCGATTTGCGTGTCTTCCAGTCTCCTTCCGGAGCCGATTTGCGCCGGCTGACGGAAAGCAACTAAAGAATCGTACGTTTGGGAGATTCATATATGGATGATACCGAAACTACAGATGGTTTTATTCGGACAAAAAAACAAGTTGACAAAACTACAGGTACTCCTTTGTTGTCTGTAGCCTTGTCAACTTGTTAACTAAACATTCAGAAAAATGCTTATCTGATTATTCTGAACAGCGGCAGCAATATCCGCCTGATCGGCTTCAGCTTATACCACAAAGCCCCGCGCTTCAGCCATCGGCTGTCGGTACAGTCCTGCACACTACCGTCAGGACGGTAGATGTAGCGCAGCAGTCCCAGTACCTCGCTGCGCTTCACACGCTCTATCCGGTACAGATTGCCGTCGCCCAGCATCAGACATTCGTCGCCTTCACGTCCGATGTAGCGATGCACCATGTATTTTCCTTCCCACTGGTAGAAAGGGCAGCACCAGGCAGGCAGTTCGCCGTCGGCAGGCAGTGGATCAATCTCTACCACATCTTTCCCGCCGATGATGAAGGGGAACATGCTTTGTCCGTCGATGCGTACTTTCACCCTCTTTCCCTGTCGCAGCACTTCGGCGGCTTCGGCCAGAAAATCGTTGGCTACAACCAGTTTCCTCATACTCCGAAGATGGTTTTACACGACAGGTGGGCAGCTTCGGCATTGGGCAGGCAAGCCAGGTGGTAAACCGGTACCTTGACCAGTATGTCGTTCAGTATCTGGCTGATGTAGTCGTACAGCTTCTCGTCGTAGGCAAAGTCGGGTGGGCACGAGGGGTGAAGAGCGGCATAGGCCTGCATCACCTTCAGTTTCTTTATTTCGTTGTAGGGAGCCTGCGAAAGTCGTACGCAACCCACTAATTCGTACGAGTTCGTCTTGTAGCACGGTGTCTTTCCGCTCCACGGACTGCCATATACGTAGGGAATTCCGTTGTGTATGCGCACGATGGGGCTATCGTCGTTCAGCAGTGTAGCACCTTCAATATTCTCGCGCCACAGGCGGGTGTGGGTGCTCTTTCCGGTACCGCTCTCGCCCAGGAAGATGACAGCTTTGTCGTGGAAGACAATGGTGCTGGTGTGGATAGCCACAGCCTTCTGGGGAGCAATCAGCACACCGAAAGCAATCCAGCAGGCAAAACGCAGCAGACTGACATCGAGGTTTCCGCTGAAATAGGCGGTACGTGATCCTTCGGCTATCCAGACTGTGAGTGTCTGATCGCTACCGATATAGGCTGTTTCGAATATATATCCTTTTTCGTAACGCCCGAAACGGTTGTGTGTCAGTACCGGATCGTTACGGTATAGCTCGGCTGTAAAGGCAGGAGCCTTTTCTTCGCTCCATACGAAGCGGAAATTAGGTTCGGCAGTCGAGTCGATAGCAAATACACCGAATCCGCCGATGTTAGCCACAGCCTTCACCAGTGGCTCACCTTCCATACGCAGGCGAAACCCTGCAATC
Source organism: uncultured Bacteroides sp. (assembly GCA_902472795.1). Taxonomy (GTDB): domain Bacteria; phylum Bacteroidota; class Bacteroidia; order Bacteroidales; family Bacteroidaceae; genus Bacteroides. The sequence continues at coordinate 9,401 of CABROZ010000058.1, forward strand.
ATATAGTCTTGTTCCATAATTAAATATGTATTGTTTTCATTTCCAAATCTATATACCCTCAACCTTAAACCCTCAGCTCTAAACTCTGAATCCTCCTTCATCACGCTCCTGAGGGTGTAAACCGCTTTCCTTTAGGCACGGATTACACGGAATTTCGCGGATGATTATTCTTCTTTCTCAGTGTTTTTCCGTGTAATCCGTGCCTAAAAATAACAAAATGTCAGTTACTTTTAGTTTTGACACACCCTTTCGGGGGTGAGGTCCCAAATCCTGTCACACACCCGCAGCGATGTCTCCCTGTGGGCAATGATGATCATGGTCAGTTCGCGGCACTGTTCGGACAGTTCCTCTAATGCGCGGTTTATTTCGCTTTCCGTGCGGCTGTCCAAAGCCGACGTGGCTTCGTCGAAGAACAGCACTTCCGCCTCTTTGTACAAGGCACGGGCTATGCCGATGCGTTGCTTCTGTCCGCCCGACAAGCGACTGCCATATTCACCCAGAGGTGTGTCCAGTCCTTGCGGAAGCGTCTCCAGCCAGTCTTTCAGGCGTACCTGTTCCAGTACTTCCATCACTCGCTGGCGGTCGGGAGAGGGATGTCCCAAGGCAACGTTGTCGAGCAGCGAACCTTCTACGATGAAGATTTCCTGCGGCACGTAGCCCACCAGTTTGTGCCAGCGGTTGCGGTTGGCAGTGGTCAGCCGGCGCCCGTCCACCAATATCTCTCCTTCGGTCGGTGTCAGGAAGCCCAATAGCAGATTGAACAGTGTCGATTTGCCCGATCCGCTGGGGCCGCGTATACCGATGCGTTCGCCCCGATGGATGGTCAGGTTCAGGTGGCTGAACAGCTGTTCTCCGTCGGGGAAAGCAAATCCCAAGTCTTTCATTTCCAGTGTGTGCTTGAAGGTAAAGGGCTGTTCGCTGCTGTCATCAGCCGTCTGGCTTTCGGTCAGTCCTTCGGTCACTACCTGTATCGAGTGCGAAGCGTTCTGCAGAGTCACCCAACTGTTCAGGATGCTGCGCATGGCAGGAATCAGACGAAACGCCGCTACGGCAAACACACCGCTCACGATACTCAGGTCACCACGTCCGGCTCCTATCAGCAGAGCTATACCCACTACGATGGCGGCTTCGCTTAGAAACTGCGGGAACAGCTGGTAGCGCTCCATGCGCTGACGGCTGTGTACGATGCTGTCCATGCCTTGGTCGAACGAGGCAAGCGAGGTGCCAAATGCCTGAGCTATCTCTAATTCGGCATAGCCGCGGAAAGCTTCTACCACCGTACGGCTCTGCTTACGGCGTGCTTCCAGTTCCTCCTGGCCATACTTACGCAGACGACGGCGCACGGCTACCGTGTAGATTAGTGACAACGGCACGAAAGCAGCGCACAGCAACAATCCGGCCAGCGGCTCCCAGATCACGAGGGCAGCCATCATGAAAAGGATGAGCACGGCATCGCCCACAATGCGAAACAGCGGGGCAAGCACGCAGAGGCAGAAGGTGTAGCACACATAGTTCACCTCGTGCCCAAGCTGCACACTGCTTTTACTCTTCAGAAACAGTAGTCCGCGCCGGTAGTAATTGACAAACATACGCCGGCTGAAGTCGCGATATATTTCCAGTTGAAAGGTACTTTCTACCCGTGCCAGGGCCACTACCAGTGCGTTCTTCAGCACCACAAAACCCATCACAGCTCCGCAAAGCAGCAACATCTCGCCTCGCGAACCTCCGGGGCGCAATACAGCCAGTAACAACGGAATCAGTGCGGCCACACCTGCAAAGTCAAGTACAGCGCGCACCAGTACGGCCAGTGCCACGCGCCAACTGCGGCGGCGGGCCTGCGGGGGAAGCAGAGAAATGATTTCCTTTACCATATCGGTGGGCAAAGGTAGTGCAGCCATGCGGTTTATGCAAATTTGGCAGGATTTTTTTACAGGGAAAATGGAGGGAAAGGAAAGGGGAGGATTTTTGCCTAGTTAGGGAGGATTTTTTTCCTAACTGGGGAAAAATATTTTGGTAACTGGGGAAAAATAAAAGTAGGAAGAAAAACACTTTCGTTTTCTTCCTACTCAATAAAACAATATCTGTAATAAATATTATTGCTTATTTACTGAACCTTGTACAATACCACCTTGTAAATAATTACCACTATAAGTAATAGCATAGCCTGATGCTACTTTAATCGTACCAGTTGTATTATTTATATTGGTTGTTTTAACATTCGTATTTGCATTCAAAGTACCTTCATTTACGATATTCTGAATACCCGATATTGTATTTTTAACAGGAGTCACAACGGAATTAATTGCTAATGTTGTCTGTTCAGCTATTGTAATGTCACCTCTATTGATTTGAACATCAGTTATTGAGTTTGCACCTCCAACAGTCTTTGCAGACTTAACCTTTGTATTACTACCTACTAATACTTTTTCAATGTTGCCGTTATTCAGTTCAATTGCAACGTCTTTCAAATCAGGCATCGTAACTTTTTGTCCTGTTGTAGATTCATAGCGGTCGTCACTACCCGAAGTACCATCACCTTCTGCATTCAAATCCAGTGTTGTATTCTGAATAACCAACAGATTTACATTAGCATAGTTCTGTTGTGTTGAAGATGTTCCCTTTTTAACCAATTTTGCAATCTTATTGATAGTCGACTTATCATTATTATCTACAATGTAAGCAATTTCACCTTCATTTCCTTGCTTAGGATATACATAAGCACCGTAGGTTACATAGATACGATTTTTATTTGTTACAGTATTGTCTGTTGTATCTCCATGTTTAGTACCAATAGATGCAAATTGTCCTGCATAGATGATACCATTATTTGTCAGGTTTGCATTAATTATCACTTCTTCAGTTTCACCTACGTGTAATGTTCCATTCACTGTAATGTCTTCATCTCCATCAGTAATCAGGTTCTTTGGCCAAGTTACTTCTCCATCGATAAACATTGGTTTCGTAGTTTTCAATTTAACCACTACATTTTCAGGCGTTTGGATTTCTCCATTAAATGTTTCAGTACCAGCCCATGTGAATGTCGGTTCTTTGTAAGATGCAGCCAATTTATCTATGGCACCAAGTTCATCAAGAGCATTATAAAGTGCTACCATATCGTTCCACTGGTCAACAGAAGTAATAGTCAGCGTAGGTTTAAAGTTTGCTAATTCAAGATTTGCAGCAGCATCTCCACTCAAGTCCAAATAACCTACATTATCACCATTGCTTAAAATTTTGTCTAACTGAATAGTTGCTTTGCTTACACCATTGGTGCCATCTGCTAAAAAGCTTCTTAACTTCTCAGCAAAGCCTTTGCTATTAATATTGTTTACGGCAAAAGTACCTACAACCCATGTTTTACCATTTTGAGTTTTGCTCACAGTTACAGTAGCAGTTGGGTATTGTGTGGCTGTATAAGCAACTAATGAGTTCAGAGGATATACGAATGCACGTACTGATCTTGCTTCATCCAAAGTGTAAGCATCGTTTTCTACATTTGTAATCAATGTACTTGCTGGAGTAAAGTCTGTAATGAATGCCTTACTTGCAGCGGCATCAAAAATAGCTTGATAGCTTGCTGAATAATCAATCTCATTGAATCTATCTCTTACGACTTTCGGAAGGCCATTTGGATTCAACTGCGCTTTTGTAATGAATGGCAGAGTTGTTGCAGCATTACCACCTGCACTGATTTGCAATTTTGTAACCTTTACGCCCTGGAAATAAGTATTTCCTTTAATTTCTTCGCTCGGTGTTACATCAACTTTCAACGGGCTTACAGCCATTTTTAAAGCAAAAGCCTTTTCTAGTTCATTGTTTTCACCAACAGCTTCATCTGCCGAGATAAAATCCTGAGTTGATATTCTAAAAGCTTTATTATATCGTTCAAAATCAAAATCTCCTGTTTGAGGTGCTGCATTGAATTCAACATATTTTTCTTTAACACCACCTAATCTTTCGTATGGGAAATATATAAAATATGCACCTTGGTATACATCCGTCATTGTTGTAAACTCATCTACACCATTAACATTTTCTACAGTGAAAATATGGTTGGCATATAATCTATTATCACTACCGAAATTATTGGCATCCCATTCAGTTTTACTTTGTTCTTCGTAAATATTTCCCTTTTTTTTGAAATTATACCAAGCCAAGCCTACCTGATCGTTTGAGAACCACTCTCCATCATTGGTTACACGAGTGCTTACATCATTGCCATTAATATTAATTCTCATTCCATGGCTTACTAAATCAGCACCCACTACAGAAGTTTCCTCAGTGATGTTTTGGATGGGCGATTCATTCAAAACATCCTCATTATTACATGCTGTTAAGCATGCTGCTAACAAGCATGAACTAAATAAAATTTTTTTCATATACTTTTTATTTAATTTTATAGTTATTATTCCTTAGTTTAGAATGGACCACCGTCACCTTCACCCGGTATAACAGACCCTGCACTTCCAGCGAATCCTTTCTCGATCGCTACCTCCAGAACTTCCACTTCCGGAGCTACATAAAACTTTTCCATTTCCATAATTT